>JAWOFB010000365.1:0-6584 GCA_046482445.1 Ectothiorhodospiraceae bacterium
GCGCGCTGACGGGCGGCGCGCCGCCGGCGATTGGAGTCCTTGCTACGGGCAGCGCGCGTCATCGACTCAGCCATCAACCCGGCGCATCAGGCTGACCATCTCCATGGCCGCCATGGCGGCCTCGGCCCCCTTGTTACCGGCTTTGGTGCCCGCGCGTTCGATGGCCTGCTCAATGGTATCCACGGTGAGGACGCCGAAGACCACGGGCAACTGACGCTGCATCATGACCTGGCTAATGCCCTTGCTGCACTCGCCGGCGACGTAATCGAAGTGTGGCGTGCCGCCGCGGATGACCGCACCCAGGGCGACCACGGCGTCGTAGTGCCCGCTGGCGGCGATCCGGTCCACCACCAGCGGCAACTCCCAGGAACCCGGTGCCCGGACCAGCGTCATGCCGTCATCGGCCACACCGTGACGGCGCAGCGCATCGGCGGCGCCATTGACCAGACTCTCCACGATAAAGTCGTTGAAACGCGCCGCGACCAGCGCGTAGCGCCCGTCCACGGACGCGAAATCGCCTTCGATGGTCTTCATAGGTCCTCGGTTCTCGCTGTTGGCCCGGGTGCAATGGTGCTACCGGGGATCGACGTATTCCACGACTTCCATGCCAAAGCCCGACAGCGCATGCATGCGCTTGGGCGCACTGAGCACGCGCATCCGCCGCACGCCCAGGTCGGTGAGAATCTGCGCGCCCTTGCCGTAGGTGCGCAGGTCAGCGGCCGCCTGGCCGCTGCTCTCGCCGCCTTCGGCCTCCTGCCCGTGGCTGCGCTGATAGGCGTGCATGCGCTTGAGAATGGTGGAGTCGTCCTCGTTGCCGCGCAGGACGACAACCACGCCCTCGCCGGCCTCCGCGATCTGGCGCATGGCGTCGCGCAACGGCCACCCGCACAGGGGCCCCGTACTGGCAAACATGTCCGAGAGGGTGTTTTGCAGGTGGACTCGCACCAACGTCGGACTCTCCGGGTCCGGCTTGCCGCGCATCAGGGCGAAATGCAGCGCCTCCTCGACATTGTCCTGGTAGGCGTACAGGTGAAAGGTGCCGAACTCCGTGGGCAACTCGCAGTCCGAGACCCGCTCGACGGTGCGCTCGTTGCGCACCCGATACGCGATGAGGTCCGCGACGGTGCCGATCTTCAAGTTGTGTTCCCGGGCGAACGCCAGCAAGTCGTCCCGCCGGGCCATGGTGCCGTCTTCGTTGAGAATCTCCACGATCACCGCAGCCGGCTCGAACCCCGCCATGCGCGCCAGATCACAGCCTGCCTCGGTATGACCGGCGCGGGTGAGCACGCCACCGGGCTGCGCCATGAGCGGGAAGATATGCCCTGGCTGCGTGATGTCCTCGGGACGGGCCCGCGGCGCCACGGCCGCCTGCACAGTGCGCGCCCGGTCAGCCGCGGAAATCCCGGTGCTCACGCCGGTACTGGCCTCGATGGAGACCGTGAAGTTGGTGCTCTGGGCCTGGTGCGTCTCGCCGACCATCAGCGGCAGGCGCAGCTGCTCGCAGCGCTCACGGGTGAGTGTCAGGCAGACCAGTCCGCGGCCGTAGCGGGCCATGAAGTTGATATCGTCCGGCCGCACCATGCTGGCCGGCATCAACAGATCGCCCTCGTTCTCGCGATCCTCGTCATCCATGACCACGACCATGCGGCCCTGCCGCAGGTCCTCGATGATTTCCTCGATGGTGTTCATGGCCATACTGCCGCCCCTTCGCCTGACTGGCCCGGTGCTCCGACCCGCGAGCGACTTACTCGCCGCCGAAGCCGTGGCGCGCGAGGAAGTCTCGGGTGATGCCGGCATTCATGTCCTGCGAACCGCCGTCTCCGGCGAGGAGCCGCTCAAGATAGCGCGCGACGAGATCGACTTCCAGGTTCACGGAGTCGCCGGAACGATACGCCCCGAACCGGGTTGCGTCCATGGTGTGCGGGACAATATTCACGTCGAAGCACGTGCCCTCGACACCGTTGACGGTCAGGCTGACACCGTCGACGCAGATGGACCCTTTTTCGGCGATGTACCGGCTCAAGCGCTCCGGCACCCGGAAGCGGAACCGCCACGAGCGGCCGTCCTGCTCGAGTGCCTCGACGGTGCCGAGCCCGTCAACATGCCCGGTTACCATGTGACCGCCCAGGGGGGTCGCAGGCGTCACCGCCTTCTCCAGGTTGACGCTGCTGCCCACGGCGAGACCGCCGAGGCTGGTACGGTCCAGGGTCTCCACGGAGACATCGGCCTCGAAGCCGTCCTCGGAGACCGCTACGGCCGTGAGACAGGCACCGTTGACGGCGATGCTGTCGCCTACCGCGAGGGGCGCCCGGTCCATGGCACCGACGGCCACCCGCAGCCGCACGTCGCCACCGCGGCGCTCGCTTGCCTGGATACGGCCAAGCCCCTGAACAAGTCCCGTGAACATCAACCCTCCCGCTCGCTATCGTTGCCGGTTGCCCGGCGAACCGCCATCACGCTGGGGGCGCGGGCCGCGCCATCAACCGCAGATCATCGCCCACGCAGCGCATGTCGAGCCACTCCAGCGACTGGCGCCGCGCCATGGTGTCCAGACCGGGCAGTCGCACCAGGGGTTGACCCGCGTGCCCCATGAAATGCGGCGCCTGGTAGACAATCAACTCATCCACCAGCCCGGCAGCCAGGAATGCCCCGGCAAGTGTCGCCCCGGCCTCCACCAGCACCTCGTTGATCCCGTGCTGCGCCAGGCGGGCCAGCACGGCGTCGAGATCCAGCCCGGCGTCATCGCCACGCACCGCTTCGATGCGTGCCCCGGCCCGCTCGAGCGCCGACCGCGCCGGGGTCTCCGGCTGATCTGTCATCAGCCAGGTCGCGCCGGGCTCGCGCAAAAGCCGCGCCTGCGGCGGTGTGGCCAGTCGCCGGTCCAGCACCACGCGCAGCGGCGGCGGCACCGAGGCTGCATCCGGGATATCGCGCACGGTCAGCGCCGGATCATCCGAGAGCACGGTGCCACTGCCGGTGACGATGGCGCACGAGCGCGCCCGCCAACGGTGGACGTCGGCCCGCGCGGCGGCGCCGGTGATCCAGCGGCTCTCGCCGGAGGCCATGGCCGTGCGTCCGTCCAGACTGGCGGCCAACTTGCACCGAACCCAGGGCCGGCCCTGCAGCATCCGCCGCGAGAAACCGGCATTGAGGGCCTCGGCCTCACTGGCCAGCACGCCTTCGCGCACCGCGACGCCGTTGGCGCGCAGGCGCTCCAGGCCGCGACCGGCGACCGCCGGATTCGGGTCCCGCATGGCCACCACCACCTCGGCGACGCCAGCGGCAATGAGCGCGTCGACACAGGGCGGGGTCCGGCCGTGATGGGAGCACGGCTCCAGGTTCACGAAGGCGCTCGCACCCCGGGCGGCGTCGCCGGCCGCCGCCAGGGCGTTGACCTCGGCGTGGGCATCCCCGGTGCGGGCATGCCAGCCCTCGCCCACCAGCGCGCCATCGCGCACCAGGACGCAGCCAACGCGCGGGTTGGGACGCGCGGTCATGCTGCCGCGCTCGGCGAGCCGCAGGGCGCGGGCCATCCAGTGGTGGTCGCTGGCGGTAAAGCCCGCGTGCGCCATGACGGTTCAGTCCCGACCGGAGGAGGTGTCTTCCAGGCCGTCGATCACCTCGCGAAAGGCACTGACGTCCTCGAAACTGCGGTACACCGAGGCAAACCGCACGAACGCGACCTTGTCGAGCTCCCGCAGTTCGGCCATGACACTCTCGCCCACGGCCCGGCTGGAGACCTCGCGCTCGCCGCGGTCCCGGAGCCCGCGCACAATGCGGTCGATGGCGGACTCCACGGCATCGGTATCCACGGGGCGCTTCTCCAGAGCCCGCAGGATGCCGGTGCGCAATTTGTTCTCATCGAACGGCTCGCGTGTGCCGTCCTGCTTGACCATTTGCGGCATGAGCAGCTCCGCCGACTCGAAGGTCGTGAAGCGCTCCTGACAGTGCCCGCACTCCCTGCGCCGCCGCACCTGATCGCCGTCGCGCGCGAGGCGCGAGTCGATCACGCGGGTATCCTGCGTCTGGCAGTACGGGCACCGCATCACCGCGCCCCGATCAGCTGGTACTGGGGTGGTAGACCGGCTTGCGCTGGCAGATCGCCATGACCTGCTCACGCACGCGCTGAATGGTCGCCTCGTCGTCCAGGTTCTCCAGCACGTCGCAGATCCAGTGCGCCAGCTGAGCGGCGTCGTCCGTGTCGAAGCCGCGGGTGGTGATCGCCGGCGTCCCGATCCGCAGCCCGGAGGTGACGAACGGCGGCTGCGGGTCGTTGGGCACGGCGTTCTTGTTCACCGTGATGTGCGCCTGACTCAGGGCCGCATCCGCGTCCTTGCCGGTGATCCCGCGCCGCACCAGGTCCACCAGGAACAGGTGGTTGTCGGTGCCTTCGGAGACCACGTCGAAGCCGCGCTCCTTGACCACGCCGGCCATCGCCCGGGCGTTGTCCACGACGCGCTGCTGGTACTCGCGGAACTCGGGCTCCAGGGCCTCCTTGAAGGCCACGGCCTTGGCCGCGATGACGTGCATCAGCGGCCCACCCTGGGTCCCCGGGAAGATCAGGGACTGGAACTTCTTGGTGATCTCCGGATTCTCGCGCGCAACGATCAGGCCACCGCGCGGCCCCCGCAGGGTCTTGTGGGTGGTCGTGGTGCAGGCGTCCGCGTAGGGCACCGGGTTGGGGTACGCGCCACCGGCGATCAGCCCCGAGACGTGGGCCATGTCCACCACCAGATAGGCACCTACCTTGTCCGCGATGTCGCGGAAGCGCGCCCAGTCCACAACCCGCGAGTAGGCGGAGAAGCCGGCCACGATGATCTTGGGCCGATGCTCCTGGGCCAGTTCGTCCACCTGCTGATAGTCGATCTCGCCGGTGCTGGCATCCAGGCCGTACTGCACGGCATTGAAAATCTTGCCGGAGAAGTTGACCTTGGCGCCGTGGGTCAGGTGACCGCCGTGGTCCAGGCTCATGCCCAGGATCGTGTCGCCGGGCTTGGCCAGTGCCAGGTAGACGGCGGCATTGGCCTGGGAGCCGCTGTGGGGTTGCACGTTGGCATAGGCGGCGCCGTAGAGCTCCTTCGCGCGCTCAATGGCCAGGCGCTCGGCCACGTCCACATACTCGCAGCCACCGTAGTAGCGTTTGCCCGGGTAGCCTTCGGCATACTTGTTGGTCAGAACGCTGCCCTGGGCCTCAAGCACTCTGGGGCTGGCGTAGTTCTCGGAAGCGATGAGCTCGATGTGCTCTTCCTGTCGCCGGTATTCCTGCTCCATGGACTCCCAGAGTTCAGGGTCGAAGCTGGCGATGTTCATGTCTTCATTGAACATGCGGTTTCCTCAGGGTTGCTGCAAAAAAGGTTCTCCCGGCCCGCTCCGGAGCCACCACGGGCCCCGTTGGCGCCCGGGCGCCGGTTTCGTCAGGTACGGTTCGCGACAGGACCGGGTTCCGGATTCTGCGACGGTAACAGACCGCCCGCCTTGCCCCCGGAGACGCCTGCTTGCGTATCCGCGGCGCCGCTTGGAGGCGTTTCAGCGGGCTCGACGGTTGTGCCGAGAGAGTCAAACGGGAGACAGTATACCGCTCGAGTTCGTTCGTTGCACACGGCCCCCGTGCCGCACTGTCCCCAGGGTCCCGGCAGCCAGGCATGACCAGACGCAGGCGACGCATCACGGTGGGGTGGCGGGAGTGGGCCGCGCTGCCCGAACTGGCCATCCCGGCGATCAAGGTCAAGGTGGACACCGGTGCCCGGACCTCGGCGCTGCATGCGGTCCACCTGCGCCCTTTCACCGCCGAAGACGGTCGCCATCGCATCAGCTTCGACGTCCACCCGTACCAGCGCCGGGGTCGGCCGACCGTGCACTGTGTCGCTGACCTTGTTGGCCATTTCCAGGTAACCAGTTCCACCGGCCACCAGGAAGCTCGGCCCGTTATCCGGACTCTCGTAACCCTGGGCGGGGATCAGTGGCCCATCGACCTGACCCTGACCAACCGCGATACAATGGGGTTCCGGATGCTCCTTGGCCGCCGCGCAATGCGTCGGCGCCTTGTTGTCGACCCGTCGGCATCGTTCCTCTCCGGGCGCCCGGATGATCCAGACCTCGATTTCTGACCCAGGGAGCAGCTTTCCCCGATGAATATCATCATCCTCTCGCGCAACCGTCGCCTTTACTCCACCCGGCGACTGGAGGAAGCGGGCACCGACCGCGGCCATACCATGCGGGTGGTGGACCCGTTGCGCTGTTACATGAACATCAGCAGCCACCAGCCGGAGATCCACTACCGCGGCGAGAGCCTGGCCATGCCGGATGCCATCATCCCGCGCATCGGGGCCTCCATCACCTTCTACGGCACCGCCGTGGTGCGGCAGTTCGAAATGATGGGCGTGTTCCCGCTCAACGAATCCGTGGCCATCAACCGCTCCCGGGACAAGCTGCGCTCGCTGCAGCTGCTGGCGCGCAAGGGCATCGGCATGCCGTTGACCGGCTTCGCCCACTCGCCGGACGACATTCCGGACCTGATCGAGATGGTCGGCGGCGCCCCGCTGGTGATCAAGCTGCTGGAGGGCACCCAGGGCATCGGCGTGGTG
>JAWOFB010000403.1:0-5357 GCA_046482445.1 Ectothiorhodospiraceae bacterium
GCCCCGTTCGTGGGCATGTTCATCGCCCGCGTGTCCTACGGCCGAACGGTGCGCGAATTCATGATGAGCGTGCTCGTCGTGCCGGTGCTGGCGACCATCGTCTGGATGAACGTCATGGGCGGCTTCGCGATCGACCAGTACGTGAGCGAAGGTGCCAGTGGCGTGTACCAGCACGTGGTGGAAAGCTACGACGAGACCATGCCGTTGTTCGGGCTGCTGGATTCCCTGCCTTTTTCCGCGGTGGCCTCGACGCTGGCGATCTTCCTGGTGCTGGTGTTCTTCGTCACTTCCTCGGACTCCGGCTCGCTGGTCATCGACACCATCAGCGCCGGCGGCAAGACCGACGCTCCGGTGGCCCAGCGCGTGTTCTGGGCGACCTTCGAGGGCATCGTGGCCATCGTACTGTTGCTCAGTGGCGGCACGGCCGCGCTACAGGCGGTCGCCATTACGCTCGGCTTCCCGTTCGCCATCGTGCTGGTCTCCATGGCCGGGTGCACGATGTACGCGATGTTCAGGGAGTTGCCGAACTACCCCAAGGGCGCCTGACGGCGCCCGCCAGGGGAGTCTGAAAAAGCCCCGCCCCGGCGGGGCTTTTTTTGTGTTAGCGTTGCTGCCACGGTCCGGTTCGCCGTGGCGGGCGCATGCGCGCGTAACGCACGCTGGCGAACCCGCGCATCAACCCGGAACACCCGCCATGAACACAGCAGAACAACCAACGCCCGAGGCCCGGAGGCTGGCCGCAACCACACTGTGGCAATCGGTGGATACCACGACCATCGAGGCTATCCTGGCAGCCGGCTCGGAGGTGTATCTCAAGGCCGGCGAGGCGTTGTTCCACGCGGACGACCCCTACCGCAAGCACGTGTTTATTCACCTGGACGGCTCGCTGGAGCAAACGGCCGCCACCGGTGATCGGCGTATGGCGGAGATTGGTGATCTGATCGGGCTGCCAAGCTATCTCGACGGCGATCACTACCGCTCCACCGCCGAGGCCGTGACGGACTGCCGGCTACTGGCCCTGCCCGGCGCTACCGTCCAGCGCCTGGAGCGCGAGTCCGCGCCGTTTTTCGAGATCATCAACCGGGCACTCGCGTCGCGCATGCGCCAGGCGCGGCAGGTGCGCGAGACCGTGCGCGGCACCCTGGCGCGCCCGGTGCGGCAGTTCATGTCCAGCGGGCTGCCCGCCTGCGGGCCCGAGACCACGTTGAGCGAGGCGACGCGGATGCTCGTCGACCGCGGCGTGGACAGCCTGGGCCTGCTGGATGAGCAGGGCCGGCTGCGCGGACTCATCACGCCGACACGCCTGCTCAGAGGGCTAACCGAAGGCACGGTGACGCGGGAGGATCGTGTTGACCGGCTTGATATCGGCGACGCCGTCTCCGTCACCCCGGATGCCCCGCTGTGGCAGGTGGAGGAACTGCTGCGGCGCCACCGCATCAAGGACGTGGCCGTGGTCGACCAGAACAACGCGCCGGTGGGCATGATGCCGGAGACGGCCCTCATCCAGGCGCTCGCCCGGCCGCCCTACACTCTCGACGGCGAGATCCGTGAGGCCGCTGATGAAGAGGCGCTCGCGCAGATCCGCCAGCGCATCCCGGTCGCCGCCGGTGCCATCCACGAAAACCACCGCAGCGTGGGCACGGCGGTGCGGGCGCTCACGGAGATGCATCTCGCCCTGCAGCACCGGCTGGTGGAGATCATCCTGGAGCGTATGGTGAGCGAGGGCCTGGGGCGGCCCCCGTGCCGGTTCGCGGTGATTGTCATGGGCTCCGGCGGACGCGGCGAGATGCTCCTGCGGCCGGACCAGGACAACGGCCTGATCGTGGATGACGACGTCGACGAGACCTGCATGGAGTGGTTCCGCGCGTTCGCCGAGCGCCTGAATCCCGCCCTGGACACCATCGGCTACCGCCTTTGCCCGGGCAACGTCATGGCGCGCAATCCCGAATACTGCCAGACACTCATCGACTGGAAGGCCAAACTCTCGCGCCTGGTCGCCAACCCGGGGCGTCAGGAGGCGCGCGCGGCGAACATTGTTCTGGACTTCGCCACGCACTACGGCGACGACAGCCTCACCGCCGGACTACGCAACCACCTCAACCGCGAGCTGCGCGGTGACGCCGGGCGCATGCTGTTCCGCATGATGGTCAGCGACGACGCCCGCATCACCCAGCCACTGGGCTTTTTCAATCGCCTGGTGCCCACCAACTACCAGGGCAGCCAGGTGATTGATCTCAAGCGCACGGGGCTGCGGATCATTGCCGACGCCGTTCGCGTGTTCGCGTTGCGCGAGGGCATCAGCCGCTGCAAGACCCTGGAGCGCATCGCCGCCCTGCGTCGGCTCGGGATCTTCGATGCCGATTTCGCCGAAACCCTTCGCATCGCCTTCGAAGAGCTCCAGGACTTGTTGTTCACCCATCAGCTCAACCAGGTCGAGCGCGGCGAGACACCGGATCCGTTGGTGCGCATGGAGCGCCTGTCGAGCCACGACCGCGAACGCCTGCGCGTATCCCTGCGCGCCACCCGGCGCATGCGTGAACGCCTGCAGTACGCCTTCGGCGTGGTTATGCCTTGAGTCACGTCCACGCGCCGGTCACTACCCCGTCTTTTGGCCGCGCACCGCCGCGCGCCGGGGGGCGATCATGAGTTTCCGGCAGCTCGGCCAGGAGATCACGGAACTGCGGGAGTGGCTCAGTGCGGCCATGCGCCGCCGCTACCGGCGCGCACTCGCGGAACCGCGCGCCGGCATCGCCGCGCGCTGGGCGCAGTTCGATCGCCAGGCGCTCATGGCAACGCCCCTGCGCGAGGCGCCGATCGTGGTACTCGATACCGAGACCACCGGCTTCGAACCATACGGCGGCGATGGCCTGGTGGAGATCGCTCTCATCGAGCAACGGGGGCTCATCCCCACCGGGCGCGAGTTCACCAGCCTGGTCCACCCGGGGCGGCCCATCCCGCTGACAAGCGGTTTCGTGCATCACATAACGGACCTGGATGTTGCCGACGCGCCGTCACTGGAGCGCGTGGTGGATCAAGTGTTCGACTTCTTCGACGGGGCGCTCCTTGTCGGCCATCACGTGGGCTTCGACCTGCGTTTTCTCAACCGCCTGGCGCTGCGCCACCTGGATCGCCCCATCCCGAACCCGACGGTGAACACGGCGGTGCTGTTCCAGGCATGGCGCGACCGCCGCGGGAGCTGCGATCTGGACGCGGTGGCAGCGGCCTGTGATGTACCCGTTCACGATCGCCACAATGCCCGGGGAGACGCCCAGGTTTGCAGCGCCATTTTCGCGCGACTGGCAGCGACCATGGCCGAGCGCGGCGACACCGTGGGGGATCTGCTCGCCGTGACACCGCCCGATCCCAAGTACGGGCCGCATTACAGTCGGCCCCATGCGGGCACCACCACCGACACGGAAGACGCCCCGGCGCGTCACGTTCATGCCAGAGGAGACGACTGATCGTGCGCCGTACCCTGCTGATCGCCCAGGGCACGTTCCAGAACCCGTTCCGGGAGACGCTGGTGACTGCCCTGGGCCTGAGCATCACCCTGACCCTGGGCCTGGTGGCACTGCGGCTGCCCACCAGCGAGTGGCTGGGCATGGTCCTGGTCGTCGTCATCCTGGTGACCGCCGCGGTGCTCAAGGCCCGCTTTGCCGGACCGCGTGAATTCCGCGTGGAAAAACCGGCCGACGGCGGCATGCTGCGGGTCACCGGGCAGTTCGACAACGGCAGCATCCCGGCGAGCCAATCGGTGCCACTGCGCGAGGCACGCGTGAGCGACAACGAACTGGTCCTGGAAGTCGACGCCGATACGGAGCTTGCGGCCTACCGCGTCGCGCGCCCGGCATTCTCCGGCTCATCCATGACCCTGCTCGCGGAACTCATTGGCGAGCTGCGCGACAGCGAACCGGATGCCCTCCAGGAGCGCTATCGCGGTCGCGGCCAGGCCGTGCGCGCCTACGACGCCCGAGGCCTGCTGCTGCTGCGCTTCGCGCAGAAGCCCGGTTACATGCCGCTGACCTGGTCCATCGCCGCGGCGACGGTGGTGCTGTGGCTCATGGCCCTCGGCCTGTTCCGGGTCTGAGGCGTCATCGAGCCTGCTGGGCGGGTTCATCATCGCCCCAGCCACGCTCGCGCAGAAACGTCAGTGGCCCGCCGGTATAGGCGGGGAACCCGGCGCCGAATAGCGCAGCGGTGTCCACTAGATCGGCATCGGCCGCCACGCCCTCGTCGCGGCAGCGCGCGGCCTCGGTGACCAGCGGCCCGATGAGCTCCCGGGCCAGCGCCTCGAACATGTGCTCACCGGGGGGCACGCTGGCGGTGACACGCCGCCCCCGTTTCCAGTCGTGGAAACCGCGCCCGTGCCACTGGCCCAGGTGTCCGGCCGCCACCAGGTCGCCCAGGGGCTCGGGCACAGGATAGTCGAGCTTCTCTGCCAGTTCCTTGCAGACATCCAGCCCGAGCGAATCCGCGAGCTCAAGCGGGCCGATGGGCATGCCGAAGCGCAGGGCCGCGGTGTCGATGATCTCCCGCCGGGCCCGCTCATAGCGCTTGGCGCCCTCGAGGATGTAGGGCAGCTGCATGCGGTTGACCAGAAACCCGGGCGTACTGGCCACGCGGATCGGCAGCTTGTCCATGGCCGCCACCAGGGCCTGCCCGGTCTGGACGGCGGCCTCGCCGGTCCCCTGCCCCACCACCACCTCGACCAGGGGCATGCGCTCCACCGGCGGGAAGAAGTGCACCCCGACCAGGCGCTGGGGCTGGGTCATCCCCGAGGCCAGTGATTCCACCAGGCAGGTCACCGTGGTCGCGGCGATGATGCACTCCGCCGGCACCCGGGTCTCCAGGTCCGCCAGGGCGGCGCTACGGGCCTGCGGGTCGTCGGGCCCGGTCTCGATCACCAGCCCGGCGCTCTCCAGGCCCTCGTCGTCCGAGCGAATCACCAGGCGCTCCTGCGCCGCGCGCACCGGCTCGTCGTCCCCGAGCCGGGCCCGGAACAAGGCGTCCGCCTGCTCGCGCAGGGACGCCAGCGTACCGTCATCGGCCGCATGGACCACGACACCGCGGCCGTGGAGCGCCAGCAATCCGGCGACTCCGGTTGCCACGCCATCGGACCCCCGAACGTGCACGGTCGCGGGCAAATCCACATTCAGCGACCGCGCCTCGCGTTTGAGGCGATTCTGGAGCAGGTAGGTGCGCACCAGGTTCAGGGCACTGGGCTGGCTGATGAGATCGATCAGCGACCGGCGCTCGGCCTCCATGCGGCCCTCGGTGGACGCACCACCGGCATCCCGCCACAGCCGCAGGAGGGCGTAGGTCGCTGGAAAGTTCTCCGGCCGCGCCTCGCGCTGGAG
>JAWOFB010000363.1:0-4381 GCA_046482445.1 Ectothiorhodospiraceae bacterium
GGTCAAATTCGCCAATGGCACTTTGCCCACTCCAGCGGTACGGACTGTGGCGGTACTGGTGAAGGGGCCCTCCATCAAGCCGCCAAGCAGATCCTGCTAGACGAAAAATGGGTGACCTTGCCCCTGCTACCCCGGGAGCTGGCTCTACTGGAAGATCAACTCCGCGATTCTGGGTGCGAGCTGGTTCCTCCCAATTGGGTCGCGGTTCTGCAGTCCCCCGACGCCGAGGTGACGTTTGCCGATGGCCTGGCACGCGTCGACGTGGCCGCCGTCTACGCCGGCAAGCGGATATTGATAGAGATCGCCGTAAGCCACCTCGTTGAACCCAGCAAGAACGAGCTCTTGGCGACTCTCGGATACCCTGCGATGGAAATCCATCTACCGAACGACCCAAACCTTGAGTGGACGTGGGATCTATTGCGCCAGCAGGTGCTGGAGGACCCCGGCAACCGGAAGTGGCTCTGCCACCCAATCCTGCAGTCAATCCTCGACGAACACGCAACGACGCCGAAGTCGGAGACCAAACCGTCCTACCAAGAAGAAAAATGGCGATGGGAAGGCGTACCGATTGCGATCCGAACCTACCCTTGGGGGGTCACCGTTTGGTCTGCATACAATGAAGCGATCAACGCACGGCTCAAAGAAACGTCCCAATACCTGGGTGGCCGATGGAGCAAACGGTATAAGACATGGTCTTACGCACCCGGGGTAAAAGGCCTTCTGGAAGAGACCCTGCGTGCGCGTGGAGCACGCGAGGAGTAGACGATGAGTACCGGCGGCGCCTTGGGCGACTGTTCAGGTCATCTGGTTAGACGCCATCCAGGTGGCTCTGATCGTTCGAATCATGAAGTGGCGCCACTCCGGCCCGCCTCCGGCAATACGTACTGCCCACCTTCCACCGGGGGCGCGTGTGAGAGTGCCTTTGCCGCATTTGCGAGGGAATCGGAGTTCGGGCTCCAGAACTCCGACAAGATCCGCCTGAGCCGCTCGATCCAGCGTCGGCCTGTTGTCTCGCGAACCCCAGTGTCCCGCATCACTTGCGGGACACCCTGCCCCTCATCCACCACGATCCGGGCCAGCCGACTCCTGTATTCAGGATCGAAGTCCCTGCGTCCCAAATCGGCGCCTCGATCAGACCCTCGTCACGCCACCGATCGACTGGTCCGAGAAACGCAGACCCGCATAGAGGATGGCGATCATCAGGAGTTATCGCCCGAGGAGGTCCTCCGCCTCTGACGTGCCAAAGCGAGATCCTTGCGCTCCAGATACAACGCTAAGGCGATTACGCCGGCTCCACCGATCACCACAAGCGCGAAGATGGACCAAATCATAGCTTGGCGTGCCTCGTAGCAAACACGCGGGGGTGAACGCACCAGCACTGAGACAGATACACCAGTGCCACGCTCCTGTCGGTCGGACCCACACGATTCTGCCCCACCGAAGTGGTGGCACAGGGAGATTCGGCGAAACACATGGACCAATATGGCATGCTTCGATTGTAGCAATCCAAACACTGGCAGGATGCGATGCGCGAACCGAGAGACAGAACCGATGCGACTCTGCGCAAGCTGCTCATCCGCGGCGCGGCTCAGTCAGTCGCTTTGGTCGCCGAGGGCGACCAATGGACCGCGCGCGCTAAGGTCGGAACCCGCTGGCGGGGATTAAGTAACTCTGACGGGCGCGTGCGCTATTGGGCATCGCTCGACCAAGTCGCCTGTTGGGTGCGCGATCAGGGGGCAACGGAATGGTCTGTAGATGCCCGCCACTACTGGCCGCCGGAGCGTGCGGCCATCCGAAACGCCACCACCATCAACGCAATAGCAGAGCTCAACGCCGGCAATGGCAAACGATTTGATACCGCCGGAGCGTTATTCCGGGACCTAGGCCTTTGAGGCCCGCGCAGGATCTATCCGGAGATTGAGCGGTACACCTGGAATCACGCAACTGCCCAGGGGCGCCACACCCTCAGACGCTTCGCGCTTCCTGCCACTCGGTTCCACCAGGAAGCCCGTCGGTGACTTCGATTAGGCTCACATCGCTCTCGACCGGGCCGTTCCTCGAACCGAAACCCGCGGGAAGATCAATGTTTCCGGATTCAGACGGACGGTTGCGGCTCCGATGCCCCCCGGTCTGTCCGTTCAGGGTCGAACCAGTCCCAGCGACACTCGGCATCCAGCACCAGCGGCTCGCGATCGTGAATGCGTGACAGGCGCTCTGACGCGGGTTCTGTGATGATCGCGCAGCAAGCGCCACCATCGGCTATCGGCTCCCAGATCCCCGCCATCATCAGGATGTCCCGCGGTGTGTCCTCGGCCAGAGTGATGTAGTACGGCTGCTTGCCATCATCGGTCCTTCGTCACTCGTACCAACCATCGGCCAGCACACTACAGCGCCGACGCGCGAATGCGGACGAAAATACGGACCGCTCGCGACCTTATCGGCCCTGCCGCAAGCCGTTCGGGGTAGTGTAACGCCCGATCCCAGTCCCCTCGTTGGCGCTCGTGACACGTCGCCAGAGCCTCCAAGGCTTCCGGGGGACCCTCTTAGGCCCACGCTTCCCGATCGTCACAGAACGATCAGAACGCTGCGTACGACGCCACTGCCGCGCCAGCCAGAGCTTTCCCCGAGGTGACAGGCCCCCTCTCCCGCGTCAAGGAGCCGGCGCCCCCCCTCCAGGCGTTCCACCAGCCGTGCAGCGACCCACCCTGGGTTGATGCCGCTGTCATCAGTGGTGCCACGCGCTTAAGACCCGCCTTCTTACTGTCGACCACTAGATAGGCATGAATCTGGGGTGGCCCCGAGCAAGCCGCTAGCATCAGTAAGGTCCACCTGGATCCCGCCGAGCGCCAAGCGTTTCCCGTGGACGCGCGATGCGCGCGCGACCACCCAAATCAAGAAATCTTCGGCGATAACTTCAGACACCGATAAATGGCGCACCCGATACTCGTTGTGGCGACGCGATCGATATGGTTTTTCAACGTCGCCAGCGCCTTCCGCACAGGCTCGAGGCCGGGGGTGTCGCCGACCAGAGCACCGGCCCAGTTCAGGAAGTGCGTGATTCGCCAGCGAGCGGCGCGTGGCGTTCGGGCCTTGCGCACCCACGCGAGCTTCTCCTTGATCCGCCAGGCGGTCGCCTTGTCGAGCCCCTGAGCGGTGATCTCGGCCAGGGCGAGTGGTTGGTTCGTCGACAGGTGCTCGAGCTCTCCACGCTTGAGTGGCGCCCAGCGCAGGTGGTTCGGCAGGGGCTTTTCCTTCCCCCTCGAGCTTGCGCACATCGTCCACCAAGCGGGTGAAGACCTGCACGATGTGGAACCAGTCGACGGTGATCGTGGCATTGGGCAGATGCTCGGAGACACCCTGCAGGAACGCCGGCGACATGTCGCAGACCACTTCGAGAATCTGCCCGGGTTCGCCTCCATGCTCGCTGAGGAACGCGGCAAACTGGCGCAACGTGTCCTTGCCACGGCCAGGCGTCACGAACAGCACCGGTTCCTTACGCCGGGCCATGTCGACGAATACCGTCACGTAGTGATGCCCGCGCTTGCAGGCAGTCTCATCGAGGCCGATGCCGCGCACTGCGCTGAGGTCAAAACGCGCGATGGCCTGGCGCACGTAGTGCTGCACGATTCGCCACAGGCGGGTGTCGGTGATGTCCATCAGCCGGGCCGCAGCCAGTACCGGCATCTCCCGGACCAGGGCCAGCGCGGCCTGCTCGAACAACAGCGTGAAGGCACTGCCCTTGCGTGCCCACGGCACCTCCACCAGGTGGACCCCGTGCTCGAGGCACTTCACCCGCGGCACCGATGCCGTGATGTAGCAGTGATGCTGGAAGAAGTTGAGATGGCGCCAGCGCTTCTCGGTGAAGTCGTGCGCCGGACACAGCGCGCCGCACTGCGGACACGGGTAGCGGGCGCCACGCTCGCCCGCCACCTGGAGGTACAGCTCATGCGGCTGCATCGCGGTATCGAGATGCTGATCCACCAACTGCCACGGTGGCTGGATGCCAATCCCCAACAGCAGAATCTCGTCGCCGCGCATGCGGTCGCTCCTGTCCGGAATCCAGTCCCGAGCATCGCTCAGCCGCTGACCGTATTCCACTCAGAATGACGAGGAACCGAAAATTCGGACCGACCACCATATCCAAAGCGCTCTGCCGTCGACTTGCGTCTGGTCGACAGACCAACTCGACGGCTTGCCGGTTGTACTCGCGGCTAAAACGCTTTCGCGTCGACATGAACACTCCTTCCGCCCAATATGGGCCTTATCGCAAGTGTCCGCGTAACCGGGTTAGCACCCTGCGTAAGCTGTAACTATTGGAGGACAAGGACAATGGACGGTGTCTCAGCCAGAAAACTCGCCCGCGACAGAGGCATGTCTCTCG
>JAWOFB010000018.1:0-3806 GCA_046482445.1 Ectothiorhodospiraceae bacterium
CTGACCAGCAACCGTTCGCCCGGGTTGGTGGTTACCACTGTTCGGCGCTCGACCACCGACGCGCCCTAGCAGAATGCTTTTCGGCAGTCTGGTCGGGCGGGCGCTATCGCCGGCTCGACCACGCCCGTGGCGCAGCGAGACCACGTTGGCAGCGCATCCGAACATTTCGCAAAACGGGTGAACACCCGAGCCCAGCTCCCTGACCACGCTCCCGCTATCGCCGCCAGCGGCCTGGGTCGAGGCGGCGAACCGCCGCGGTCGCGGGGCGAAACCCCCTCGAAAAAAGGCGCGTGGAGTGCTAAAAGTGCCGATGCACCGACCACAAAAGGAGGCCACATGACCACCGAGATGAAGAAAAACGACCTGGTGGATGCCATCGCCGAGCGCGTTGACGGCGTAACCAAGAAACAGGTTGATGATGTCCTGAAGGTTCTGGGGGAGACTGTCACGGACAACGTGCGCAAGGGTGTGAAGACCCCTCTGCCCGGTCTTGGCAAGTTCGTTCGCAACGAGCGCGCCGCCCGCCAGGGCCGCAATCCGCAGACCGGTGCACCGGTTCAGGTACCCGCAGCCAAGGTGCCGAAGTTCCAGGCTGCCAAGGCGTTCAAGGACACTGTGAACAGCTGAAACCTGGTACCGGGCGCGGATCCCATTTCAGCGCCGCGCCCGGGCTGCCCCATCGAGGGAATGATACGCCCGCGGCATTGTCCCAAGGAACGTGCGGTTCGGCCTCCTAGCGAACTGCTAGGGGGGTTCGGTCCGAGTCGCAGCCACCCCGGTTGGCTGCGGCTTCAATGCCGCGGGAGTTTCGATGAATTATCCCATTAGCCGCATGGCGTGTACGGGTTTGCTCCTTGTCGGCCCGCCCCTGGGGGCGACAGAAGGAAGCGACGCGTCCATCGGCGCATTCGTCACCGAGCAAGCCCGTGAGCTGGCCGCTGAGCCCTACAGCGAGTCGGACGCGACTCTCCCCACTGCACTGCAGGAACTCGACTACGCGGCCTACCGTGCCATCCGTTTCCGAGGCGAACACGCCTTGTGGCAGGACCAGGGGCTCTTTCGGATCGAGTTCTTCCACCCCGGTTTCCAGTACCGCCAGCCCGTGCGCATCAACACGGTCGAAGACAATAGGTGCGAGCCGCTGACATTCACCCCGGACTGGTTCGACTACAGCGACAGCCCGGTCACCGCCGAACAGGCGGCGCCAGCCACCGGCTTCGCCGGTTTCCGCGTGCACTACCCGCTGAATACGCCGACCTATGCGGACGAATTTGCCGTTTTCCAGGGCGCCTCTTACTTCCGCCTGGTGGGGCGGGGCCAGCGCTACGGGCTGTCCGCCCGCGGCCTGGCCGTGGATACGGCCACCGAAACGGGGGAAGAGTTCCCCCGTTTCCGCGCGTTCTGGCTCGAGCGCCCGGCGCCCGATGCCACGACACTGACCGTGCACGCGTTGCTGGACGGCGAGTCGGTCACCGGCGCCTACCGCTTCAAGATTCGGCCGGAAGCCAACGTTGCGGTGTCGGTGCGCGCGCGCCTGTTCGCCCGGGAGGATGTCACCCGCCTGGGCCTTGCGCCGTTGACCAGCATGTTCATGTGGGGGGAGAACAGTGTCGACAGCCGCGACGATCACCGGCCGCAGGTCCACGACTCCGACGGTTTACTGGTCCATGACGCCGACGGCGAGTGGATCTGGCGGCCGCTGACCAACCCGCGTGCGGTGCGCGTAACGGAACAGCGCGGTGAGACGCCGCGGGGATTCGGCCTGGTCCAGCGCGAACGGCGCTTCAACCGGTATCTGGACCCGGAGGCACGCTACGACCAGCGCCCGAGCCTGTGGGTGACGCCCCGTGGCGGCGACTGGGGCCACGGCGCCGTCCAGTTGGTGGAGATCCCCTCGGACTCCGAGGCCAATGACAACATCGTTGCCTTCTGGGTCCCCGATGAGCCGTTGCGCGCCGGCGACGAGCGCACGGTGCGCTACCGCCTGGAGACCTTCGGCGCTGGCAGGGGGCCCGATGAGCTGGCACGGGTGGAACGCACTCGCAGCGGCTGGGGTGCGACACCCGGCAGCAACGAGCAGCCCCCGCGCAGCCTGCGTCAGTTCGCCGTGGACTTCCGCGGCGGCGCGCTAGCCGATCTTCAGGCCGATCAGCCCGTGACCCCCGAGCTCACCGCCCGCAACGGCGAGACGCGGGATGTCACCGTCGAGCGCCTGCCCGACGAGGCCGGCTGGCGCGTCGCCTTTAAGCTGGCGCCGGAAAGCACCAAGCCGGTGGACATGCGCCTGCACCTGCAGCAGCGCGGGCACCGGTTGAGCGAGACGTGGAACAGCGTCTGGGATCCACAGACCACGCCATGATGCACCAGCCGCGTAGCGATCCAGAGCCCACACCACGGCATGCGCCCATTCGCCTGCCCGGCCTGGCATGGCGTCGCTTCGGGCTGTTGGCGCTTGTCATCGGCAGTACCACACTGGCGGTCGAGCGCATACTCAAGCTCGTACTGGCTGATGGCTTCTCGCCGCTGGATGCCATCACCCTGGTGCTGTTTGCAGCCACGTTCGCCTGGATCGCGGTGGCCTTCTGGACTGCCCTGGCCGGCTGCACCCTGCGTGCACTGGGGCGCAACCCCCTGTCGCTGAACCGGGGCGCTGTCACCGCGGATGACAGCGCCGGACCCACGGGACTGCGCACGGCCCTGGTGATGCCCATCTGCCACGAGGATGTAGCCCGCGTGAGCGCCGGACTGGAGGCCACCTGGCGCGATCTCCGTGCGACCCGGACCCGCGAGTGCTTCGACGCCTTCGTGCTCAGCGACACCGTTGACCCGGAGACCGCCGCCGCCGAGGCAGCTGCCGTAACGGAATTGCGACGGCGGCTGCCCGCGGGTCAGCGCATCTTCTACCGGCGGCGCCGGCAATCCACGGGGCGCAAAGCCGGCAACATCGCCGACTTCTGCCGCCGCTGGGGTGGCCGCTACGATGCCCTGGTGGTTCTGGACGCCGACAGCATCATGAGCGGTGACACCCTGCTGACGCTGGTGCGCACCCTGGCTGCCAACCCGACCGCCGGCATCCTCCAGACCGTGCCGCTGCCCATCCAGTCGACGACACGCTTCGCCCGGTGCCTGCAGTTCGCCGCTCACCTGTACAGCCCCATGCTGGCGACCGGCATGAGCTTCTGGCAGGGGGACACGGCGAACTACTGGGGCCACAATGCCATCATCCGCATGAGCGCGTTTGCGGACCATTGTGGCTTGCCCAGCCTGCCCGGGCGCGGCCCACTGGCCGGTGACATCCTCAGTCACGATTTTGTCGAGGCCGCGCTGATGCGCCGCGCCGGCTGGCACGTGTACCTGCTGCCGAACCTGGGCGGCAGCTACGAGACACTGCCGGCGACCTTGCTCGATTACGCCCGGCGCGACCGCCGCTGGGCGGAAGGCAACCTGCAACACCTGCGCCTGATCGGCGCGCGGGGGCTGCATCCGCTGAGCCGCCTGTATTTCGTCATGGGCGCCATGGCCTATGGCTGTTCGCTCTTGTGGCTGCTGATCCTGGCGGTTACCACCCTGGGCGCCGTTCTGAATGCCGTGGGACGCGCCCATGCCGGGGCCCTACACCCGCAATGGTCCGCGGAGACCACGGGCACCATGGTGCTGCTGATCACCGCTGTCGTGAGCATGCTGGTCCTGCCCAAACTCCTGGCGCTGGGCCTGTGCCTGGCGGACCGGGATCGCCGACGCGCCTTCGCCGGTGGTCTCCGGGCCAGCATTGATACGCTACGGGAATTCCTGTTCTCGGTGGTCAT
>JAWOFB010000161.1:0-2712 GCA_046482445.1 Ectothiorhodospiraceae bacterium
CCGGCCCGCCCGCCTCGGGGCCCGCGTCTTGCTGCGCCAGCATGGGCATTGCCCCCAGACCGAGCACGGTCAGGGCCCCGACGGCCCGGAAAGACCCGGAGCCCCCCGCAGGAAGGGTTGAGCCGCGGGTACCAGAGGATGCGCAGCCCGACGCGGTCCAGTCGGAGCCGCGGATATCCGAGACCCGAAAACCAGCGGAGGGCGGACCACGGACCCGCGCGTCGGCCCAGGACGAGCACGGTTCCGCGGCGCCGGAAGAGCCTCCGGTTCGCCCATCACCCGCAGCCGCCGCGGGCCCGGGCGATGCGCATGCATTCCAACCGGGACCCCCGAACTCCAAACGACCGAACCTGCGTTCCGGGGGATCTTCCCCGGTGGCCGGGGACACAGCTGGACCGGATGCGCCCCGTGCCGGTCAGACCCCGGATTCGGTGATGCATATCGTGCCGGACAAGGCGGAGCACTGGGAGCAGACGGGCCCCCTCGCTGCAGGGCCCGCGCGCCGCGCATCGGGAAAGCGGCGCTCAGGTGTGCTTTGGTGGTTCCTGCTGATGGCTGCGGTTTCTGGCGCCCTGATCGCGGCGCTTTTGATGGCGCGCACGGACGCCGTGCGGGACTCGCCTCTGACCGGAATCTCTCCTGCCGTGGAGGCCTTGGAGCAATGGTGGAGCGAATCCTCGGCGACCGCCCTGGATGCACTCGGATCCCTGCGCGCCGGGATGGCCCCGAATGGAGCCGGAGAAGGACCGGATGCCGATGGCGACGCCGCCGGCGTGGACCGGCCGCCTCTGGCAACGGAGGCCGGGCCGGATGCTGGCAGTGGTGGAGAGGCGGCCCCCCGCGATACACCAGCCGACCTGGAGCCTTCACAGGACAACAGTGCGACAGCGGGAGCAGCCACGGAGGCCGGCATCGAGGTGGGATCCAGCGCCGGTTCAACCGCCCCCGCGACGATACCGGGCGCCGGGGTGGAGACTGAGGTGCCTTCCGCCAGGGCTGTAGCGAACCCAACCCCGGAGGTCCCGGCCGAGCCACCAGCGACCCAGATGAAGCCGCACGCCGCAGCCGGCAACGTCCCCGACTCGCCCGTTTCAATGCATCCGGACTTGCCGGGCCGATCATCCGCGAGCCGGCCCCCTGAGGCAGCGATCCAATCCCCGGCAGATTCGGGATCGCCGGAATCGACCGCTGGCACCAGTTCCCGCTCACCCGCACCGGCACCCCCACCCGCTCCAATACAGGGCGAGGAGCCCGTTGAACCCACACCACTCGCTGACCAGCCGCCGCAAGGGTCTTCCGAAGCTGCCCCCCAGGAAACCACCCCGATACGCGACACAGTGCTGACCACGGTCATCGGCGGATCTGCCCCGGAGGCAAGCGCGGCGCCGGCTGCGACCCCGCTGAGCGGCCGCGTCTTCTTTCGCGTGAACAGCACCACGGTGGATCCCCGGTTCGACGCCCTGATGAGCGAGATAGCGGAGGCCCTCGCACAGTCCGGCGATGCCTTTGCCGAGATCGTCGGCTACACCGACACGACCGGCCCGCCAGAGTACAACCGCTACCTGTCCAACCGGCGGGCCGAAGCGGTCGCGGAGAAACTCAGGGAGCGAGGCGTTCCCGACGACCGACTGCAGATCGAGGGCCAGGGGCCGCGTGAGCCCGAGAGCGGTGAAGCGGGCTTCAGGGCGGAGGACCGAGTCGTGGAAATCACGGTCCTCCATGGATCCGAGGGTTGATCGTTAAGGAGACGCTGGGTAATTCGTCATCGCGAGGAGCGAAGCGACGCGGCGATCCATAAAGCATTGATTCCAGATGCGCCGCTTGGATTACTCGCTTCGCTCACCTTGCCGGCCAGCCTGCGGCTGTTCAACGCGCTACGCGCGTTAGTGCCGCGCTTCGCTCGCAATGACAAGTGCATTCATCAGCGTTTCCTTAACAGGATCTGATAGCGCTGTTTGTTGCAATGCCGTTGTCCAGCAGAAGAACCCCGATGGGCCGTGAATCATCCCAGATCCTGGCGATCACGAAGGCTCCGCAGGTACATCCGCTCGCGCAACGCTCTCCCCGCATTGCTGGCCCCGTGGGAGGCGCGACTCTTGAAAGACTATCAATCGGCTCACCGGCGGCGCTACGGTGATATTGGCCAGGCCCATGTTTTCTCGTTGTTTTCCCGCACCCCAGGGGCAGCTCATCGCCGCCCAGGCCCTCCAGGCCTTCTGAGGGCCACCATTGGGCAAAGGTCAGTCGACGACCCGAACGAGGAAATACTCAGGAGGCGATTCGTCGAAGAGATCGACCGAGGCGGAGTGGCTTCTGACCTCGCCACGCGCGAGAGAATCGACATTCTGCCTGCCGCGAGGCTGCCAGCCAATCTCCGAGACCCCCACCTGGATACCCGTGCGGTCGAAGAACATGATCTTCACGTCCGGATCGATTTGCCCGTGGCTGTCGTTCTCCATGACCATCGTGTACTCATAATTCTCGGCGCTGCCCTTGCGCGTCACCGTGAACAGGACATGGCGCACATAACCCTGGTTGATCGGCACCACTTCATCCAGAACGATCGGGCGGAGCCTGGGTGCCCGGCCCTGCACGAGCAGCGCAATCTCCTCACGCTGCGTGGCGATTTCCTCGGTCAACTGGCGCTCCATGGCATTGAGAAAGGCCCTCTCTTTGCACAACATGTGAACGTGGACACTCAGTCCAATGACG
>JAWOFB010000205.1:0-3626 GCA_046482445.1 Ectothiorhodospiraceae bacterium
GGAGTTCACAACCTACGATGAACTCTTTGAACAATCTCAAGCCCTGGTCACCAAGGCCGGCGAAATCGTCACCCAGAAAGAGGTGAGCGCCGAGGACTTGGAGAAGGGCGAGAGGATGTTCGAAGAGGCAAACAAGCTGCGCGAGCGCAGCAAGATGCTACTGGACCTTGAGGCGATGAAGGCCGAGGCGATGCCCGAGAAGCCCGAACCCGCCAAGAAGAACGGCAGCTTTAAGACCTTTGGCGAGCAGCTGTCCTCGGTCCACGCCAACAACCGGAAGCAGAAGTATGATCCGCGCCTCGTCGCCGTTGACGACAACGTGGGCGGATTCACCGGCAAAACCGGCTGGGTGCCCGAGCAGAAGCAGCTCGTCGAGAACGTGGGGGCCGATGGCGGCTTCCTGGTATTCCCCGAGTTCCGCAACGAACTCTTGATGTGGGACGACCTGGAGCGGTTCTTCCGCCAGCGGGCGACCGTTATCCCCATGAGCGCCCGGACCATCACCATCCCGACCCTCGACCAGACCGGCGCACCGGCGGCGGGCTCGCGGTTCTATGGCGGCATGGTCGCCTACTGGACCGAAGAGGCCGCATCGAAGGAACGGGAGCAGCCCGAGTTCCGGCAGGTAGAGCTAATCGCCCACAAGCTGGCCGTCTACACCGAGGCCAGCGATGAGCTGTTGGCCGACAGCGCGATCTCGCTGGAGGCGCTCTTGACGCAGCTGTTCCGCTCGACGTTCCTCAACGAGGAAGAGTGGGCGTTCGTCAACGGCACCGGCGCCGGGCAGCCGCTCGGCATCGTGACCGCCAACGCCACCGCAGGCGCTGGGCCGACCATCGTTGTGACACGGCAGGGCGCGGGCGCGATTGTGATTGACGACATCTTCAACATGGTGTCGCAGTTCCAGGGCCGGTCTCCGGTCTGGATTGCGCACCAATCGACGATGCCGCAGATCCTCTCGCTGAACGGACCGGCTGGCAATCCCAGCTATGTCTGGATCGCCAATGGCCGCGACGGAATGCCGTCGAGCCTGATGGGCTATCCGATCTTCTGGGTCGAGAACGCACAGCCGCTCGGGACGATGGGCGACCTGATCCTCGCCGACCTCTCGAAGTACCTCATCGGCGACCGGCAGCTGGTCACCATCAACAGCTCGATGCACTACCGATTCCGCTACGACCTCACGTCATGGCGGGCGGTGCATCGTGTGGACGGACGGCCCTGGCTGTCTGCGCCAATCACCTACCGCGACGGGGCGACGCAAGTTTCGCCGTTCGTGGTACTAGACGGCCCGGCGGCCAGCTAGGAGGTATGAGGAAATGACCCAAGCATATACGTACCAATTCACCGAGGTCTTTCAGCTGGGTGGCGGGTTGGTTCCCGATAGCTACGCCATCGGCATCCATCCGACCGGCTGGGACAGCATGGCGAATCACCAACGCGGCTTCTTTCATCTGAAAGTTGGCGAGATGCAGGGCGGATCGACCGTTGACGTGCAAATCTGGCAGGCGACCGATGCCGCTGGCGCTGGTGCCCAGATCGTCGCCGGCAAGGCGATCACGCAGTTGACGGCGGCTGGCGGCGACGGTGGCGACGATGTTTGCATCGAAATCCGCACCGAAGAGATGGACGTGGCGGACGACTACTGCTACATCAACGCCTATGTCACCGTTGGCGGGGCGGCCTCTGAGCTGGCAGCCACGATGTTCCTGGGCGCGAGCAACTATCCGCCGGTTCCGGTTACGGCCTGGACCGAGATAATTGACTAGCGCAAGCTGACAATCTAGCGGGGGGCGGCGTCATGTCGCCCCCCATCTTGGAGCGACTATGGCCGCACGCTGGGTCCGGGCACGCAAGCCGATTAGCCGCCACGCCATCGAGGGTGGCTACAAGACATACCAGCCGGGCGACTGGTTCCAATGCAACCGCCAGGAGATGCGGGAGCTGGTGCAGCGCGGCATGGTGGACACGACGCCGGTTGTCTTGCGGGCCGAGTACGACTTCTCAAAGGCCGGCGTCCTCGTGCGCGGTGACGCGCCCCTGCCCGACGGCCTGGACCAGTACAAGCTGAAGAGCAAGGCCAGCGACCGGCTGGAACTGCCGTGGGAGCTGACCGTCCTCTGGAAGCCTGACGCATACGCCACGCCATACAGCCTCGCGCTGGGCCTGACGCGGCTGATCCCCAAGCCAAACGCAATGGCCTGGGAGATGATCGCCGCGCTTGAGAGCATGACCGCGCTGGCGCAGGGGTTCGGCACGGAGGCAGAGCGCGCCAAGACGGAGGAAGCGGTGGGCGACCTGCGGATACCCGTTTACCAGACGGGCATCCTGTGGGTGCGCCGCACAGACGCGACCGAGGAGCTGGTTCGGGCGTGGCAAGAGGACATCGACGCGGGGGCTGACGAGCAGCACGCATTCCTGCGGGCGTTGTACTCGCGGCGCGTGCTGCTCTGCACCCTGCCGCCAAACTGGATCGCGCAATGGGCGTGGGGGTGATCTATGTCGTCTACGGGCGCAAGGCGCGGGACGAGGCCGAGGCCAGCATCAAGAGCCTGCGGAAGCATCACCCCGACTGGGACATCAAGGTCGTTGGTGACAGCCCGTGCCGGCACGCGCGGTATCACAGCTTCCCAGACCGGGGCGCACCGGGGCGGTGGGCGAAAGTGAACCTGGACAAGCTGACGAACTCGGAGCACACGCTGTTTCTGGACGCCGATACGCGCGTCCACGGCAAGCTGGACGTTGGGTTCCGGCTGCTTGATAACGGGTATGACCTGGTGATGGTGCCGAGCCCGCCGCAACACAACGACGCGCTGCGGCACCTGACGAAAGAGGAGCGGGCGGCGACCATGCGGGAGCTACCGCTGGACCCGCTGCAGCTCAACACCGGCGTCATGTGGTTCGGACCGGGCGCGGCGCCACTGTTCGAGGTCTGGCGCACGGAATGGCTGCGGTGGAAGGACAAGGACCAGGGGGCGCTGCTGCGGGCGCTGAATCGGCACCCGGTAGCGGTGGCAATCCTGGGCCGCCCGTTCAACGGCGGCGCGGTGGTAGAGCATCGGTTCGGAGCGTGTGGAGGATGATCAACATCATCATACCGACCCTGAATAGAGCACAGGCCGAGGCGGTGGGTGCGGCGGCGCTGGCGAATGCCGGCTGTGAAGCGCGGCTCATCATCTCGGACGGGCCAAAGCGGGGATTCACCAAGACCGTCAACGACGGCATCCGGCAGACCGAGAGCGGCGACGTGTGCATCCTGAACGATGACGTGTCTGGCTTCCCTTATGGCTGGCTGGCGGTGCTTGAGAAGGGGCTTTACGCCAAGAAGAACTACGGCATCGCCGGGCCATCGGGCAAGAGCGCAACGGCGCCGGCCAGCAAGGGCAAGCCGGGGATGGACGGCCTGGAGACGTGTCGGCAGCTGGCGTTCTGGTGCGTGCTTATTCGGCGTGAGGTGCTGGACAAAATCGGTCTGCTTGACGAGCGGTTTATCCACTACCGGAGCGACAACGAGTATTGTCACCGGGTACGCAAGAGGGGATGGGCCTGCGTCTGGGTGCGCGGCGTGTTCCTGGCGCACAAGCACAAGGGGAGCGGACATCAGCGCGAGTACCTAAAGAATGACG
>JAWOFB010000347.1:0-9478 GCA_046482445.1 Ectothiorhodospiraceae bacterium
CTCTGCGCTTCATGGCGGTGCTCTGGCAAGGCGGCGTTCGCAGTGAATGGCCGTAGCCCTTTACAAGAACGCCAACGCAGACCAGAGCGCCGCCATGGAGCGCCCGAAGGGGCCGTTGCAGCGCGTCGAGCGGCGGTCAGGACGCGGCTAGTGAAAAACCACTCAAGTGGACCCGAGCACGAACGCGCTGCATCGGCCAGAGACTCGCGGGGATTGTTCAGCGGTTCCTAAAGGTATTCACAGGGAGTCCAACCCGGTGAGGAAAGGTATATGAGTCAGTCGAAAGCAACCGTCACGCCGCTGGCAAGGGGACAGGCACTGGATCTGACCGCCGCCAATACGGAACTGGAAAACGCCGGCGCCGAGGAGCGCGTGCGCTGGGGGCTGCAGCAGTTCGGCGAACGTGTGGTGCTGTCCTCAAGCTTCGGCGCCCAGGCGGCCGTGTCGTTGCACATGGTGACCCGCGAACGGCCGGACATTCCGGTGATCCTGGTGGATACCGGGTACTTGTTCCCGGAGACCTACCGGTTCATCGACGACATGACGGAGCGGCTCGGGCTGAACCTGCACGTCTACCGCAATCCGCTCAGCCCGGCCTGGCAGGAAGCGCGCTATGGCCGGCTCTGGGAGCAGGGCGTCGACGGCATCGAGTTCTACAACCGCATGAACAAGGTGGAGCCCATGCAGCGGGCTCTGGACGAGCTGGGCGCACAGGCCTGGTTCGCCGGGCTGCGCCGCCAGCAGGCCACCACGCGTGAGGATCTGGCGCCGGTGGTGGAGCAGAACGGGCGCTACAAGATCCACCCGCTCATCGACTGGACGGACCGGGATATCTACCGCTATCTCACGGCGTATGATCTGCCGTATCACCCGTTGTGGCACCAAGGCTACGTATCCATCGGCGACTGGCACACCACGCGCCGGCTCGACGACGGCATGAGCGAGGAAGAAACGCGCTTCTTCGGCCTCAAGCGCGAGTGCGGCCTCCACGAGCACGTGTAATCCCCGGCGGCGCCGCCGTCGGTGGCCGTTACGGGCGCTGCAGGGTCACCGAGCCGCTGTGACTGAACGGTTGTTCCCCGCGGAACCAGTCGCCGTAGGCGACATTCCCGGTGAGCGTGTAATCCACCCCGTCGGTATCACTGCGCACCAGCCGCATGAGTTCGGGCAGCCGCTGCAGAAGCTGGGTGTCGGCCTCCACCTCGACCTCCGTGGTGTCGTTTGCTGACAGCGTGAACGCCTCGCCCAGGCGTCCCTCGGCCAGATCCACCCCGGCCAGGGCGACGGCATAATCCAGTTCGCGGATCCGCAAGGCCAGGGCATTCGGGTTGGTGACCGCCAGGGTCAGGCCGAAGCGCTGTTGCTCCATGCCCAGTTGCAGTACGCTGACGCGCTCGAGCCGGACGCTTGGCTCTTTCAGTTCCGGTGGCTGCAGACTGCTGCAGCCCGCCACCATCAGGGCCGCCATCGCGGCGAGCAGAAGCGTTGCGGAGTGGCGGACGCGCGGCACCATTCGGTCATCTCCTGAATTCGGGAACCTTCGTGGCCAGTGAGGCTACGCCGCCCGGCGCGTTTTGACGAGGAGGAGACAAGCCAATTGGCGCAGACGGAGGCGACAACGGCAGAACCCGTCGTCCAGGCGCGCGGACTGCGGAAGCGCTACGGCGACACCGAGGTGGTGCGCGGCGTGGATCTGGATGTGCGTCCGGGGGAGTGCTTCGGGCTGCTCGGCCCCAACGGCGCCGGCAAGACCACTACACTGCGCATGCTCCTGGGGCAGACACCGCCGACGGCGGGCACGCTGTCGGTGATGGGTGAGCCCGTGCCGGAGCACGCACGCCGGGCCCGGAGCCGCATGGGCGTGGTGCCGCAGGTGGATAACCTGGACCCGGATTTCACGGTGCGCGAGAACCTGGTGACCTACGCCAGTTACTTCCGGCTCGATGACGATACCGTGGCCCGGCGCATGGAGACGTTGCTCGCCTTTGCCAACCTGGAGGGGCGCGCCAACGCCCCCATCGAAGCGCTGTCCGGAGGCATGAGGCGCCGGCTCAGCCTGGCCCGTGCCCTGGTGAACGACCCCTGGCTGGTGGTGCTGGACGAGCCGAGTACCGGTCTGGACCCGCAGGCCCGGCAATACATCTGGCAGCGCCTTAATGCCCTGGTGCGCGAGGGGCGGACGCTACTGCTGACCACGCATTACATGGAGGAGGCCGAACGGCTCTGCGATCGGCTGGCGATTATCGATGACGGGGCCATCGTGGCCTGCGACTCACCCCGCGCGCTGATTGCCCGCAACATCGAGCCGCATGTCATCGAGCTGCGGGGTGACGCGGCCATCGGGGACTGGCAGGCGCGCGGCGAGCAGTTCGGCGCCCGCTGCGAGCGTGTCGGGGATACGCTGCTGCTGTATGTGGCCGCCCCGGGGCCGTTGTTGGAGGCGCTGGGCGAGGATCCCGATCAGCCCTACTGGCACCGGCCGGCGGGGCTGGAGGATGTCTTTCTGCGGCTCACCGGACGGGAGCTGCGGGATTGATGCGTCGCCTGGTGGCTACCTTCCCCATTGTCTCCCCGCGCGCCCTGGCCGTGTGGCGGCGCAATGTGCGCGTGTGGCGCAAGCTCATGCTGCCGTCGATCATGGGCAACTTCGGTGAGCCGCTGCTGGTCCTGCTGGCTCTGGGCTACGGCCTGGGGCGCCTGGTGGGCGATATCGGCGAAGTCCCCTACATGGTGTTCCTGGCCTCGGGGATCGTGTGCTCGAGTGCCATGAATACGGCGAGTTTCGAGGGCCTGTATTCGGCGTATACGCGCATGACCGTTCAGCGCACATGGGGCGCGATGCTCGACGCGCCGTTGAACATCGACGACATCGCCCTGGGCGAGATCAGCTGGGCGGCCACCAAGGCCCTGATGAGCGCCACGGCGATCCTGCTTGTGGCGGGTGTGTTCGGCCTGGTGGGCGGCTGGCAGGCGGTTTTATCCCTGCCCGTGGTCTTGCTTGCGGGTTTCTGCTTTGGTGCCTGGGCCCTGGTGATCACGTCCGTGGCGCGGAACTACGATTTCTTTTTGTACTACTTCACCCTGGTGATGACACCCATGCTTTTGCTCAGCGGGGTCTTTTTCCCTCTGGATCAGCTACCGCCGGTCGTGGCGAATGGCGCGTTCCTGTTGCCCCTGGCGCATGCGGTTGCCGCCGTGAGGCCACTCATGCTCGGTGAGTTCCCGGTGTTGTTGCCGATCCACTTGGCGGTGCTGGTGGTCTACGGTGCGGGTGCCTACTGGTTGGCAACGGTGATTCTGCGGCGACGGCTCATGAGCTGATTGGCCCGGAGCCGTGCCCACGTTCGTCATGCCTGTCGTGTCGGGGGCGACGCGTGGAGTGGCCGGCGGTATACGCAGCGCGCAAACAAAACAAAAAGGGCAGGGCCATCAGCCCTGCCCGAAGGCGATTGACCGCGAGCGGCGGTCATCACCTGGGCGACCTGGTAGACCCGATCCCGCGGTCAGGCCGCCCTGGAGGAGAACGACTCCGGAAGCGGTGTAAATCTCCCTTTCAGTGTGAGAGTAGTGGAAAACCGCGCCGGGCAATGGGGTGCCGGTCACAGAACGGAGAAGCGGCCGCCCGGCCCCGCTCGGGCGACGCCGATCTGGCAATTGTCACGGGGGTGAAAGCGCGCCGAATCGGCATCGCTCGGGGCGTCTCAGTCTAGGCGCACGCCATCCTGACCGTGCCCTAGGGCCCGGGAGCGCGCCCGACCGGCACTGCCAGTCCCGAGGGCGGCGCTCCGGTGCGGCCGTGAGTCGCGCAGCGGGCGTGGGCCGCCCGGGCTGGTTACTCGCTGCCCGGATCGTCCAGGCCGTCGTCCTCGCGGTTCTGAAGGTCTTCGTCCTGGTTCTGCTGCTCTTCCTCGACTTCCTCGTTCATTTGCTCGACTTCTTCCTCGTCCACGTATTCGCAGCCGCTGGCAGCGAGCAGACCAGCCAGGACGAGGGCGGCGAACAGGGCGGATTGGCGATTCATGATGACCTCCTTGCGAGTCTCTTACCGTGGCATTATATCCCAACCCGGACGAGCAGGAACCGTGCCAGCGTAACGCCTGTCCATATCGCGAGTATCACGGACAATTGGCGCCAACAGCGGCGATGCCGTGTGCCATGGAGTGTGCCAAAACGACACATGTGCGTTGACGGCATGCGAACGTCAAACCCTCCCGCAAAGGAGAAGGCCCGTGCTTGATGCGATCAATCGGTTCTTTTCGGACCACCTGGCTGCCCCCGAGGGCAATGACGATAGCGAGGCCAACGAGCACAGGCTGCGGCTGGCGACGGCCGCCTTGCTCATCGAGGTGACCCGGGTCGAGCGCCGGGATGACCCGGACGAGGCGGCGGCACTGGAAGCGGCGCTGCAACGCAAGTTCCAGTTGGACGCGGCTGAGACCCAGACGCTACTGCGGCTCGCTCGCGAGGAGATCGAGCGCTCCGTGTCGTACTACGGCTTCACCTCGCTCATCCACGAGCACTTTGATGTGGCCAGCAAAGCGCGCGTTGTCGAGCTCATGTGGCGGGTTGCCGCTGCCGACGGCGTCGTGGAGAAACACCAGGAGGCCCTGGTGCGCAAGATTGCAGGCCTGTTGTACCTGCCTCACCAGGAGGCCGTGGAGGCGAAGATCCGTGGTTTGCGTGCCGAGGGTATTGAACTCAGCTAAAGCCGCCACCCGGCAACGGCACAGCCGCCGCCGGGTGAACGCCTCCTGCGCGGACCGTTAGAAGGTCAGCACACGCGGATCGTCTTCGCTCAGCATCTCGGCCTGCTCCTCGGGATCGTTGACGGTGACCTCCTGGAGCAGGTCCTCTTCTTCGTACTGACGGTAGCCGCTGTTGGGCAGGAACAGGTGGCAGACCTGCACCGTGGCGCCGAAGCTCATGGCTTCCTGCATGAGTTCCTTGGAGGAGACGTTGCGCGGCGCCAGGGCCTCGGGGATGAATTCCTCCAGCCCGAGTTCCGCCGCATCGCCGCAGAGAACGATGTGCACGCTCTCATCCTGCTGGGACAGATTGGAGGCCAAGGTCATGGCCATGCCCTGGACTTGATTGTCGCCGCTGTTGACGAACATCAGGACGTCCGCGTCCGGTGTCCCGCGATCCGCATCGCTTGACTCCGAGCCGTCTGGTGTTTCCTCGTCGGTGTCCCTTCCCTCGGATGCGGCCGACATCTCGTCGTCGGTGGCGCCGTCCTCCGATGCCTGGCGGGATTCCTGCTCGGATTCCTGTCCGGAGTCTTGGGCCAGGGTGAGGGTCGGCGACGCCAGGCAGGCAATCAGCAAGCAGACGGCGACAAGGAAGTTGTGCTTGGCGATGATCATCGATTCCCTATCTCTTTGCGGTGGATGGGGGCCGCGCAGCCGCGACTCTGTGTCTACAATAACAAATGACGGGGCTTGTTGCGGCGCAGTAAGGCGTGCCGGGACGAATGCAAGTTGGGTGCCCGCCCCGTCCGGATGCCGGCACACGACCCTTGTAAACACCGACAGCCACCCCGATCTTTGGTTCTGTAGGCGCCGTTGAACCGCAAGCGACGATGCATCACGCCGGATGCAAGCCGCAGGAGGGTCGACCGCATGGCCGTGACCGAGTTGCTCAGCGATCCGGATCATACCGCCCTGGTGCTAGTGGATATCCAGCCGGATTTTATGCCCGGGGGCCCGCTGGCCACCGTGGATGGTGACGGCATCAAACCCGGCGTGCGTGCGTTGATGGAGCAGCCACCGTGCGGCCTGGTGGTGGCCACCCAGGACTGGCATCCGCCGGGACATGTCTCCTTTGCCAGTACCCACGCCGGGCGTGAGCCGTTCGAGTCCATCGAGTTGCACGGCCACGACCAGGTTTTGTGGCCGGATCACTGTGTCCAGGGGACGCCGGGCGCGGAACTGGCGCCGGGGCTGCCCTGGGAGCGTGCCGACCTGATCCTGCGCAAGGGCTGTGACCCGCAGGTGGATTCCTACAGCGGCTTTCGCAATAACTGGGGTCCGGACGGCAGCCGGCCGCCCACCGGGCTCGCCGGCTACCTGTGTGAGCGCGGTGTGCATACAGTGCTGCTCTGTGGCCTGGCGCGGGATGTCTGCGTCCAGTGGACCGCCGAAGACGCCGTCGATGCCGGCTTTCGTGCCGGCTTTATCTGGGATCTCACCCGACCGGTCACCCACGACAATGACATCGCGTGCCAGCAGGCGCTGGAGAACGCGGGCGTGACCATCCTCAAGGCAGGCGACCTCACCACCTGACGGCGCCGGTACCCGGACACCCCGGGTGCTGCCGCCTGGCTCGAATCATCCCCCGGGCAGAGACCGTTCGACGTTTCCAGCCGGCAAGTCAACCGTTGACTTCGTCACAGCATGTTCTAGGATTAGGCGCATTCTAACCCAATATGTAGGGGTTTCCCTGGAAACGCTGTAGACATGTTGTGGACGAGCCTGTGGATAGAACAGGCAAGTTACTGAATGAATTAACTCCAATCAGACCCGAGGGGAGAGTCAGCGCATGAGCAGCACAGCCGAGTCCCGGGCGATGCCGGAAGACGTCACGGAAATCGCCATCCAGAGCGCGTCCTGGGATATCTGGGACAAGAAGTACCGTCTCAAGGCCAAGGACGGGCGGGTCATCGATCACACCATCGATGACACCTACAAGCGCGTGGCCTGGTCCCTGGCGCAGGTGGAGGCCACCGAGGCCAAGCGCAAGGAGTGGTACGACAAGTTCGTCTGGGCCCTGCGCCAGGGCGCCATCCCGGCCGGCCGCATTACCTCCAATGCCGGCGCCGAGGCGCACAAGCCGTCCACCAGCACCATCAACTGCACGGTGTCCGGGACCGTCGGCGATTCCATGGACGACATCCTGCAGAAGGTCCACGAGGCCGGCCTCACCCTCAAGGCCGGCTCCGGGATCGGCTACGAGTTCTCGACCCTGCGGCACAAAGGCGCCTATGTCTCCGGCGCCGGCGCCTACACCAGCGGCGCGCTGTCGTTCATGGATATCTACGACCGCATGTGCTTCACCGTCTCCAGCGCCGGCGGGCGCCGCGGCGCGCAGATGGCCACCTTCGACGTGGGCCACCCGGACGTGCTGGATTTCATCCGCGCCAAGCGCGAGAACGGCCGGCTGCGGCAGTTCAACCTGTCGCTGCTCATTACCGACGAGTTCATCGAGGCCGTGCGCAACGACGCCGAGTGGCCGCTGGCTTTCCCGGTGAGCCCCCACGAGGCCGAGGTGGATCAGCTCGATCTCAACGACCCGAACACCATCATCTGGCGTGACTGGCCGTTGAAGGACGGCTACATCGTCAATGACGACGGCCTGGTGGCCTGCCGCATCGAGCGCACGGTGAAGGCGAAGCGTCTGTGGGACATGATCATGACCTCCACCTACGACTTCGCCGAGCCCGGGTTCATCCTCATCGACCGCGTCAACGAGATGAACAACAACTGGTTCGACGAGAACATCCGGGCGACCAACCCCTGCGTGACGGCCGATACCAGGCTTCACACGCAACACGGACTGGTCCGGATCGGTGATCTATACGAGTCGGGTGAACCTGTCGAGGCCACCGTTGACCAGCGGGCACTGGGACAGGATGAGCGCGGCGTTGTGACACGAACGGCCAAACCCGCGTTCATGACGGCGCAGGAGGCCGATGTGTACCGTGTCGTCACGGAAGACGGCTATGAGATCAAGGCCACCGAGTGGCATGACTTCTACACAGCTCGGGGTAAGCACAAGCTCCGTGACCTACAGGCCGGCGACGAGATTCTGGTTCAGTCGGGCAAAGGTCAGTTCGGTCGGGAAGGCAACGAAAAGTTGGGCCAACTGCTCGGTTTCGTGACCGGTGACGGCCACTTTACCAACCGCGGGAATGGACAAGAGGCCGTTGTCGTTAACTTCTGGAACCAGGAGCGCGAGCTCGCGAACTCCATTAGCGAATACGTCAATAGCCTGATTGCGGGCGTCTCGAACAAGGCGCGTGATTATCGCGTGTCACCAGTCGAGGTCCCGGACCGGAACCATATGTTCATCCGGTCCGTGCTGTTGGCGCGTGTTCTGCAACATTATGGCTTTACCCGTGAGAGCAAGCTGAGTGTGCCCGAGGTGATTTGGCGCGGTTCGGAGGAATGCGTCCGCGGTTATCTCCGGGCACTGTTCCAGGCCGACGGGACGGTTAACATCTCGGGCGCGAGCCAGAGCTGCTCTATCCGACTGGCCTCCAGCTATCGGCAGCTGCTGCAGGACGTCCAGCAGCTGCTCGCCAACTTCGGCGTGTACTGCCGCATTCGGGCTCGCCGCCCGGCATCCAAGCGCAGCCTTCCCGATGGCCATGGCGGTTCACGGGAGTACGAGTGCCGGGCGGACCATGAACTCATCATCGATGGCGAGTCGCGGGAAGCGTTCATGGAAGAAGTCGGCTTTCTCATGGATTACAAGAATCAACGGTACCGGGAGTGGGTCTCGGACAAGGTCTTGCGTAAGACCCAACGCTTCAGCACTCGCGTCGCGGAAGTGCGTTATGAGGGGCGCCAGCCCGTATTCGACACCACGCAAGCCGATCACAATACGGTGGTGTTCAATGGACTTGTCACCGGGCAGTGCGGGGAACAGCCTCTCCCCCCCTATGGTGCCTGTCTTCTCGGGTCGGTGAACCTCACCAAGTTCGTGCGTCAGCCGTTCACGGAGAATGCCCATTTCGACTGGGACACCTATCGCGACGTGGTGAGTATCTTCACGCGCATGCTGGACAATGTGGTGGAGGTGAACGGCCTGCCCCTGGACCGGCAGCAGCAGGAAATCATGCGCAAGCGCCGTCACGGCATGGGCTTCCTGGGGCTGGGTTCCACGGTGACCATGCTGCGCATGCAGTACGGTGACGCCCACTCAGTGGCGTTCACCGAGGAAGCCTCGAAGCAGATGGCCCTGCAGGGCTGGCGTACCGCGGTGGACCTGGCCGAGGAGAAGGGCCCGGCGCCGATCATGGACGAAGACTTCACGGTCACCGGCGAGATGCTCGCCAAGCGGCCGCGAATGGCCGAGGACGGCTACAAGGTGGGGGATACGGTCAAGGGCCGCGTGCTCATGGCCCGCTACAGCCACTACATGGAAAAGGTGGCCGAGGCCGAGCCGGAGACTGTGACCGCGATTGCCGACAAGGGCGCGCGCTTTACGCACCACACCTCCATCGCGCCCACCGGGACCATTTCCCTGTCCCTGGCCAACAACGCCACCAACGGCATCGAGCCGAGCTTCGCGCACCACTACTACCGCAACGTCGTCCGCGGTGATGAAGTAGTCGGCCAGCCCGTCGCTGTTGGCGTCGGCGGCCTTGGGCATGCCCTCGGCGTCGATGAACTCGCGGTAGGCGAGCAGCTCGAAGCTGAACACGTCCACCTTTTCCTTGGACTTGCGCCCCTCGCGGATGACGTTGCGGCAGTAGTGG
>JAWOFB010000015.1:0-5996 GCA_046482445.1 Ectothiorhodospiraceae bacterium
CTCGATCCAGATCGCCGCCGGCTGACCCGCGTTCTCTTCGATCCACTGCTGAGCGCGGGTGGGCCCGGCATTGTAGGCCGCCGCCGCGAGGACGACATCGCCAGCGAACCGCGCCAGCATGCGCGAAAGGTACGCCGTTCCCACGCGGGCATTGATCTCCGGATCCAGGAGGGAGTACGAGCCGCTGTAGGCAACCCCCACTTCCCGGGCAATGCGGCCGCCCGTGCGCGGCATGACCTGGAGCAGCCCCAGGGCCCCGGCGCTGGAGCGGGCGTCCTGGGAGAAGGCGCTTTCCTTGCGCGCGATGGCCAGGGCGAGTGCCGGATCGACACCGGCCTCCTGGGCCGCGGCGGTGATGGTCTCCCCGTAGCCGGTGGGGAACCGTAGGTCCAGGGCATCGCGGAGCCCGGCGGCGTTGGCCGTGTGGATGGCCCGGTTGTACCAGCCCCAGTCGGCGGCGATCAGCGCCGCCTGGACACGCGTGGGCTGGTCTACGCCGCGCAGGGCGTGGATCCACTCACTGCGCGCCTGCGGGCGCATGTCCAGGGCCAGCAACTCGCGGGCGCGGCGAATCCCCGGTTTTGCCAGCAGCGCCTCCCGGCGCTCGGGCTCGACCCTGGGCGAGTCATGATTCATGGCGTAGGGACGCCCCAGGGCATCGGCGGCCAGAAAGCCGTAATAGCTGCGGCGCTCGGCGATCTCGGCGAGAATCGCCCGGGCCAGGCCGGCGTGACCGGTGCGTCGCAGTGCCTGGGCGCGCCAGTAGCGCCACTCCGCCTCACGCCGTAGCTCATCGGGCAAATCGGCAACAGCAGCGCGCACGCGCTCCCAGTCTTGCTGACCCACGGCCACGCGGGCCCGCCACTCGCGGACGTGGTCGTCCACAACGGGATCCGGCAGGGCGCGCAGCCGCTCGTCGGCATCCGCGTCCCGGGAATAGGCTGCCTGCAGGGCAATCGCGCGGTGCAACCGGGCGACCTGGGCGTCCTCCAGGCTCCCGTCGCTGGCAAAGGTCTCCAGCAGGCCGGCGGCCGCCTCCCGGTCCTGGGCGGCAACCCGTCGCACGCCGTAGGTGACCAGCTCCGCGCCACGTTCGCTGGCCGTGTCGAAACCGGGGTTGCGGAGGGCCGCACGCGGCCGCTCGGTCACGTCCAGCCAGTGATCCAGCCAGCGCCGGTCCGCCGGCACCAGGCGCGGACGCAGCCACCGCGCCAGCTCGCGCTCGCCGTTGCGCAGGCTGCGCTCGACCCGCTGCCATCGCTGTTCCGCGGTCAACGCGTTGCGCTGGTACAGCTCGGCGAATACCGGGTTACAGGCGTCCGGCTGGGAGGAACCCACCACCCACAGGTCGCGGGCCGCGTCCAGCCAGTCGCCGTCCACGCCGGACACGGCGCGGCGGGCGCGCAGCGACAGGCACTGGCGCCGGGCCCCGCCGGCACCCGTATCGAAGGCGTGGTACTGCGCCCAGGCCCGGCGCTCGGCGAGCTCGTCCAGCCACCGGCCCCGGAAGCGCCATGCGACCGGGCCATCGTGGCGCTCCAGGAATTGCCGCGCCCGCTCCGGTGCCAGCTCATCGATCCGGCCCACCAGCGCGGCCGACTCCAGATAGGGCCACAGCGGGTAGTCGCCCAGGCGTTGCCGCAGCCGGTCCATATCCAGCGACCGGCCATGGCGGAGCTCATCGTGGGCGCGTTCGAAGGCGTCCCGCTGCTCGGACTCGCTCGCCTGCGCAGCGGCCGGCAGCGAGAGCAACGCGACGGCGAGCAGCAGGCAACGGATCAGGCGATAGCGGGGGCGCTTAATCATGGACGTAGCATGCCCGGAGCCGGGTTATCAGGAAAGCCGACACCGTCACTTTTCCGCGGATTGGTTGGCGGAGCGGATCAGAGCCGCGTGCCGTGCAGCCCGGTCCCGGTCAGCGTCCTCGACCACGGGCTCATCGGCGATACGCTCGATGTAACGTGCCGGCAGCCCGTGCTCCCGTGCGCCGGCAAGCACCAGATCCCGGTACCAGCGGAAAGGCTGGCGTTGCTCATCGATGGTCCCCGGTAGCGCCAGGTAGCAAAACACCGGGATGGACGCGCCCTCCAGCCAGACCTGACGGTCCACCACCTGGTAGCCGCGATCACGATCCTCGGCCTCATCCAGCGCCGGCTGCTCCGTGGCCGGTATGTCGAAGACCACGCCGTGGACCGACTCGCGCTCGCCGGGCCCCGGCAGGATATTGCACTTGGCCGAGCCGTCCTTGCGGCTGACGTGGTGGAAACACAGAGCGTGATTGGATAGCACCGCCGGGCCCACGAGCACCGCCGAGGGCGTGCGCTCGCGCAGGCGGGCGGTGAGCATGTTGGAGCCATAGGCGAAATACCGGTACCAGTCCATCGAGTCTCCGGGCCGTTCAGGCGGCCTTGCGGTAGCGGCGCAGGAAGCGCTCGAGCTTCTCCAGGGCCTGTTCCAGGTCTTCAGGGTGCGGCAAAAACACCATGCGCAGGTGGTCCGGGGTCGGCCAGTTGAACCCCGTGCCCTCCACCAGCAGCAGGTGCTCCTGGCGCAGCAGATCCAGGACCAGCTGGCGGTCGTCGGTAATCGGATAGACCGCCGGGTCGAGACGGAAAAACAGGTACAACGCGCCGCCCGGGCGAACGCAGGAGACGCCGGGGATGGCGTTGATCCGCTCCCAGGCCAACTGGCGCTGTTCGTGGAGCCGCCCGCCCGACGCAACAAGATCGTCGATGCTCTGGTAGCCGCCCAGGGCGGTCTGGATGGCGAACTGCGCCGGCACGTTGGCGCACAAGCGCATGGATGCCAGTGTGCTCAGCCCCTCGACGTAGTCGGCGGCCCGATCGCGGCCGCCGGTGAGCACCATCCAGCCCGAACGAAAGCCCGCTGCCCGGTAGCTCTTGGACAGCCCGCTGAAGGTGATACAGAAGTGCTCGTCGGCCACCCGGGCCAGCGGCACGTGGCTGGCGCCGTCGTAGAGGATCTTGTCGTAGATCTCGTCGGCGAACAGGACCAGGTCGTGGCGTTCGGCCAGGGCCACGATGGCTTCCAGGGTGCGACGACTGTAGACCGCGCCGGTGGGATTATTGGGATTGATGACCACGATGCCGCGGGTGCGCTCGGTGATGCGCGCCTCCAGATCGGTGACATCCGGTTCCCAGGCCTGCTCGGGGTCGCAGCGGTAATGCACCGGGGTGCCGCCGGAGAGGCGCGCGGCGGCGGTCCACAAGGGGTAGTCCGGCGCCGGGATCAGCAGCTCGTCGCCGTTGTTCAGCAGGGCCTGCACCGCCATGACGATGAGCTCGCTGACACCGTTGCCCAGGTAGACGTCGTCCAGATCCACATCACCGATGCCGCGCTCCTGGAAGTGCTGCATCACGGCTTTACGCGCCGAGAAGATGCCCTTGGCATCGCAATAGCCCTGCGCCTCCGGCAGATTGCGGATCACGTCGTGGCGGATCTCGTCCGGCGCTTCCAGGCCGAAGGCGGCCGGGTTGCCAATGTTGAGCTTGAGGATCCGGTGGCCCTCGTCCTCCAGGCGCTGGGCCTCCTGGAGGACCGGACCACGGATGTCGTAGCAGACATCGGCGAGCTTGTCCGACTGGCGGATCTGGGACACGACGCCTCCGGCGCGACAGGCAAAGGCGGGCAGTATACCGGGGCGTGCCAGGCATGCGGAAGCGGTTGCGCCGGGGTGGGGACAGTGGCGCGACGCCCGGCGTAGGATGGGGATTCGTCACCACGGCCGGGCAACAGGAGACGCCGCCATGAGCGATTACCAGGCACCCACCCGCGACATGCGTTTCGTGCTGCACGAGCTGCTGGGTCTGGATGCCGTCAACCGCCTGCCCGGCTACGAGGAAGCCACCCCGGATCTGGCCGACGCCGTGCTGGAAGAAGCGGGGCGCTTCGCCGGCGGTGTACTGGCGCCGCTCAACCAGGCCGGTGATCGCGAGGGCGTCCACTGGACCGAAACGGGTCTGGGTGTCCCCGAGGGCTTCCGCGATGCCTATCAGCAGTATGTGGATGCCGGCTGGAACGGCCTGCCCTGCCCGCCGGAGTTCGGAGGACAGGGCCTACCGGAAGTCCTGGCCACGGCGACCCAGGAGATGTGGCAGTCCGCCAACATGAGCTTCGCCCTGTGCCCGCTCCTCACGGCCGGTGCCATCGAGACCCTGCGCGCCCACGGCTCGCCGGAGCAGCAGGCGCTCTACCTGCCGCGCCTGGTGAGCGGCGAGTGGACGGGCACCATGAATCTCACCGAGCCCCAGGCCGGCTCGGACCTGGGCGCGGTTCGCTGCCGCGCCGAGCCCCGCGACGATCACTACCGGCTATACGGCCAGAAGATCTACATCACCTGGGGCGAGCACGACGCCGCCGAGAACATCGTTCACCTGGTGCTGGCGCGCACGCCGAATGCACCGGCCGGGGCCAAGGGCCTGTCGCTGTTCATCGTGCCGCGGTTCCTGCCCGACGCCGACGGCCATCCCGGGGCGGCGAACGACGTGCGCAGTCTCAAGAGCGAGGACAAGATCGGCATCCACGCCAGCCCCACCTGCACCATGAGCTTCGGCGACACCGAAGGTGCCATCGGCTACCGGGTCGGCGAGGAAGGGCGGGGGCTGGCCCAGATGTTCACCATGATGAACGAGGCGCGGCACAAGGTCGGCATCCAGGGCCTGGCCATCGCCGAGCGCGCCTACCAGCAAGCGCGCTGGTACGCCGCCGGGCGGGTCCAGGGGGTCCCCGCCGGCACGGAGCCGGGTGAGCGGCTGAGCATCCTGCACCACCCGGACGTCAAGCGCATGATGCTGACCATGCGCGCCCAGATCGAGGCCATGCGGGCGCTGTCCTACAGCGTCGCCTGGGCCATGGACATGAGCCGCCGGCACCCGGATGCGGCCCGGCGCGCGGAACACCAGGCGCGGGTGGATCTGCTCATCCCCGTGGTCAAGGGCTGGTGCACGGAGGTCGGCCAGGAGCTGGCGAGCCTCGGCATCCAGGTCCACGGCGGCATGGGCTACGTGGAGGAGACCGGCGCCGGGCAGCACTTCCGCGACGCCCGCATCGCCACCATCTATGAGGGCACCACGGGCATCCAGGCCAACGACCTGGTCGGTCGCAAGACTTACAAGGACGGCGGTCAGGCCATCTACGCCCTGCTCGCCGAACTCGAGGGGCTGACCGCCGAGCTGGGCGGCAACGGCGACGCCGGGGTGCGCGCCATCCAGGAGCCGCTGGCCAACGCCCTGCGGGCGCTGCGCGGCGCGGCCGAGCACGTGGTGCGCAGCCACGGGGACAATCCGGCGTCCACCGCGGCCGGCGCCGTGCCGTATCTCATGATGGCCGGCTACACCTGCGGCGGCGCCCAGCTGGCCCGCTCCGCCCTGGTGGCCCGCGCGGCCCTGGATCGCGGCGCCGGCGACACGGCCTTCTACCAGGCTAAGATCATTACCGCCCGCTTCTACGCCCAGCACATCCTGCCGCGGGCCCCGGCCCTGCTGCCGGCAGTGCTGGCCGGCGATGACGCCGTGGGCGCCATGCCGGCGGACTGGCTTTACTAACCTTTAAGGAAGTAAAGCCAGGCCTCAGTGGTGATGGCGCCGCTGTGGCAAGGCGGGAGGAGGGCGGTGTAGTGACGCTAAACAACCGACGAGCTTTGCGGTCCACAGCGGCGTCCATCACCACCCGAAGGGCCTCAAGGTGCGGCTCGCCGGCGGCGTTGCGCTCCCTTGACGTGCGAATAACCACGCCTGCGCTCGCGCGCCTTGCCGGCAAGCCGCACAACGGCGCTGAGACCTGACACCATTTCTGGAAAGGTTAGTACGTTTGCGACTGGAGATGCCGCGCCCCGGCGGACCGCCCATGAGGCCCAGGGCCCCCGGGAGACTCCCCAGCAGCACGAGCAGGCCGTAGGCGACAGCCGCGGCCGCACCCTGGGCCGGCTCCAGTCCGGCTGTCGCCCAGACCGCGGCGGCGGCGCCTTCGCGCAACCC
>JAWOFB010000084.1:0-5007 GCA_046482445.1 Ectothiorhodospiraceae bacterium
GCCGTTCAGGACCCGGAAACGGCGGCCTTCGACGCCATGCCCGCCAGTGCCATTGCTGCCGGCTGCCAGCACCTGGTGGCGTCGGCTCAGGCATTGCCGGAACGGATTCTCGCCTGCATCACGCAACAGGCGTCCGGCTGGGGCACGGGTGAGGAGCCGGCGGCTGCGGCGCCGGCTGCTGCCGCGCCGGACATCGTACCGCTGCTGGACCGGTTGCTCAGGCACACCGGGCACGATTTCTCGCTGTACAAGGACAGTACCGTGCGGCGCCGGGTGGAGCGGCGCATGGCCATCCACGAGTGCGAGACGGTGGCCGACTACGCCGCCTTCCTGGACGCCAACCCCCAGGAGATCGACCTGCTCTTCCGCGAGCTGCTCATCGGGGTGACGGCGTTTTTCCGCGATCCCGACGCCTGGGACCTGTTGCGGGATACCGTGTTGCCGGAGCAGTTACAGCGCCTGTCCCCGGGTGAGCGGCTGCGCGCGTGGGTGGTGGGTTGCTCCACCGGCGAGGAGGCCTATTCCCTGGCCATGGTCCTGCGCGAGGCCATGACGGCGGCGGAAGCGCCGGTGGACGCGGATCTGCAGATCTTCGCCTCGGATCTGAGCCCGGACGCCGTCGATGTGGCACGGCGCGGCGTCTATCCCGCCGCCATTCGCGAGCACGTCGACCCGGAACGCCTGGAGCGGTTCTTCACCCAGCACGGGGATCAGTACCGTGTGCGCCCGGAGCTGCGTGATCGGGTATTGTTCGCCCGCCACGACGTGGCGCTGGATCCGCCGTTTACCAACGTTGACCTGATTGTGTGTCGCAACCTGCTGATCTATTTTGATCAGGATCTGCAGAACCGGCTGCTGCCGCTTTTTCACTACAGCCTGCGCCCGGGCGGGGTCCTGTTCCTGGGCCGCTCGGAGACAGCGGAGCGCTTCGACTGGCTGTTCGCACCCCTGGACGGGGGGCAGCGCCTGTACCGGCGCCTGGACAGCGGGCATGCTCGGCCGCCGGAGTTGTTGCTGCAGTCGTTTCCGCCACTGGCCCGCACCCCGGAGTCGTCCGTGTCCCCAAGCCATGAAACCCGCGAGCCGGCCGATACCATCCAGGCCGCTGCCGAGCAGGTGCTGCTCCAGGTGTACGCCCCGGCAGCAGTGGTCCTGAATGCGGAAGCGGACATCGTGTTCATCAACGGCCGTATCGGGCGCTACCTGGAGCCGGCCGCCGGCAAGGCGGACTGGAACATCCACGCCATGGCCCGGGACGGCCTGCGGGAGCCGCTGGTGGGGGCCCTGCGCCGGCTGGACGAGGCAGCCGAGCCGGTGCACCTGCGCGGGCTGGGCATCCAGGCCCCGGAAGGCGAGCAGCGGGTGGATGTCACGGTGCAGGCGCTGCGGGAGCCGGCGGCCCTGGCCGGCATGACCGTGGTGGTCTTCCGCGACGCCCCCATGGCCCCGGAACCGGGAGAGGCTCCGGACGGTGACCTGGCCGCCGCCTACGAGGCGCGGCTCCAGCAGTACCGCGAGGAGGTGGAGCGGCTGCGCGAGGACGCACGCTCCAGTCGCGCCGAGTTGCAGGCGTCCAACGAGGAATTGCAGAGCACCAACGAGGAGCTTCAGAGCACCAACGAGGAGCTGACCACCTCCAAGGAAGAGATGCAGTCCATGAACGAGGAACTGCAGACGATCAACAGCGAGCTCCAGACCAAGCTCGACGACCTGGCCCTGGCCCAGAGCGATCTCCAGAACCTGCTCAACAGCATCGATATCGCCATCATCTTCCTGGACCAGGATCTCAACGTGCGCCGCTACACCGAGCGGGTCCGGGATCTGATCAACCTGCGGGACAGCGATGTGGGGCGCCCGCTCACCGAGATCACCTCGCGGCTGGACTACCCGGATCTGCACGATGACGCCACGGGGACGCTGCGCACCCTGGTGCCCGTGGCCAAGCCCATCACCACCAGCGACGGTGAGCGCTTCCGGGTGCGCATCATGCCCTACCGGCGCGTGGACAACGTCATCGACGGCGTGGTGGTGACGCTGGTGGCGAGCACGGGCACGGAGCCGGAGGACAGTGACGCAGAGTCCTGAAACGCTGTCGGTTTACGGGTCGGCGTGTCGCTAGCCCAGGGCCAGGGGCAGCCAGCCGGCCAGCAGGCTGGCGCAAACAATGGCGGTGAGGATCAGGCGCAGGCGCCGATACCAACGGGCAGCGGGCACGCGCTGCTCCAGGGCCAGGACCAGGAGAAAGGCCGCTACCAGGGTGGCGAAATCAAAGCCCAGCGGCAGCAACAGCGCCAGCCAGCCCGCCAGCGACGGGATGACCGCGGCGATCAGTCCCGTGGTGCCCCCGCTGCCAGTGACCAGCATGCGGCCCCAGTGACTGCCGCCCAGGAAGGACAGGATGACGGCGCCGTAACCCAGCAGCGCCTGCACCAGGAACGGCTGCTCGGTGATCGGGGCCAGCCACAGAGCAGTCGCAACGGCAACAAAGGGCAGGGCGCCGGCCAGGCCCAGGGTGATGGTGGTGCGCCGGGCGGTCTCTGACAGGGGCTCGGCGACAACGCGCATTCACTCCACCTCCCGCCGGTGCGCGGCCATGGTCAGGGAGACCGAGTCGGCGAAGCGCAGCGCATGGGGCTTGTCGACTTCGACCTCCACGCGGTCCACCGCCGGGTGGGCCAGCACCAGCTTAACCACGTCGTGGACCAGCTTTTCCAGGAGCAGGAACCGGTTGTCCTCTACCAGCTCAATGATCTCCTTGGTAATGGTGCGGTAGTTCAGCGCGTGATCCGGGTTGTCCGATGCCGCTGCCCGGAGAGCGTCGTAGTCGATGCGGATGTTGATGACCACGTCCTGGCGCTTGCGCTGTTCCTCGTCGTTGAAGCCAACGAAAGTCCGCAGCCGCAGGTTCTTGATCCGGATGCGGGAGCTGTCGACCGTGGCCGGGCCGGGTTCCAGGCCGGACGGGGAGGCGGCGTCCATGGCGGTCTCCTTAGCTGCGGATGAGCTGCAGGAACTCGTTGCGCGTGGATTGCTGGCTGCGGAAGGAGCCGAGCATGACCGACGTGGTCATGCTGGAGTTCTGTTTGCCGCCGCCGCGCATCATCATGCACAGATGCCGGGCCTCCAGGTGGACGGCCACTCCCTTCGCCCCGGTCACGCTCATGATGGCATCGGCGATGTCTTTGGTCATGTTCTCCTGGATCTGCAGGCGCCGGGCGTACATGTCCACGATGCGCGCGATCTTGGACAGCCCGATCACCTTGCCGTCCGGGAGATAGGCAACGTTGGCGCGGCCGATGAACGGCAGCAGGTGATGCTCGCACAGGGAGTAGAACTCCACGTCCCGGACGATGACCATCTCGTCGTTGTCCGACGGGAAAATGGCACCGTTGACCAGCTCATCGAGATCCTGTTGATAGCCCTCGGTGAGAAACCCGAACGCCTCCGCCGCGCGCTGCGGCGTCTTGTGCAGGCCCTCGCGCTCGGGATCCTCGCCAGCCGCCCGGATAATCGCCTCGAACGCCTGGCTCATGTCATCGGTCGACATCGCAACCTTCTCCAGTCAAGAACAGCCGATAGTTTAACTGTACAAGTTTTGTAAAGTAAACGGTCACCCGGTTGATTCGGGCAAGGTCTCCAGTGGGGCGACTGCCTCGCCCAGGGCGGCATTGACGCCCAGGCCCCGGAGACGCGCGAGCAGGGCCGAGCTGTCGACCCCGGTTGCGATGGTGGTGATTCCCATGGGCGTGACACGGGCCTGGAGGGCGCTCACCAGCTCGCGCTCGGGCGCGTTGTCGCTAATAACGCGAACCAGCTGGCTATCCAGCATCAGATGACTGACGGCCAGGTGATCCAGGGTCTCCCGGGCGGGCTGTTCGCCGGCGAAGGCCCGCAACGCCAGACCGGCACCGTACCGCTGCAGCACTCGCAATAGCCGTGCTGCATCGGCCAGGCGGGCCCGCACCCGGGGCTCGGCCAACGCCAGCGTCAGGGTGCCGGCCGGTAGCGCGGCAGCGTGCAACTGCTCGTCCAGCCAAGCCGGGAAGGTGCTGTCGGCCAGGGTCTGCCCGGTGACCGGCACCAGTACCGTCCCCCATTCGGCGATCTCGCCGGCGTTCGCCCGGCACCAGGCCAGGGCGCCCTGGATCACCGCGCGATCCACGGCGGGCAGGCGGCCGTGTCGCTCGGCCAGGGAGGGATCGACCCCGTCACTGCCCTCCGGGCCATCCGTGTACCGCCTTGCGCGCACGAGAACCAGCGGTTGCTGTTCCGGGGTCAGCGCCTCCACGTGGCGCCGGACCAGGGCCAGGCCCCCGGCGGCGATGCGTTCGTCCAGCCTCGCCAGGGGCTCGCGGTCGTCCGCACGGGAGGGGGCATTGGCGGTGGCCAGTTCGCAACCGTCACCGCGCTCGCGGGCCCGGGCGCAGGCGGCCTCCAGCTCCGCGAGCACGGTGGGGAGCTCGGTACCGGCGGCATGAATCGGTACCACACCGGCGGTGACCGTGACCGGCGCGCTGCTCCCTTCGGCACCGGTCTGCCGGGAGCGCATGAGCCGACACTGGGCCTCGGCGAACGCCGCACTGGCGTCGCCCTGCCATCCGGGCAGCAGGCAGTCGAGGGTGTTCGTCTCCACGCGGGCGAGCACCGCGTCGTCGGGGACGGCGTCGCGCAACTGTTCGGCGAGCGCGCGGGGCGGGTCGTCCGTGGTCGTGTCATTGAGTGACAGTTGAAAGCGGCAGACGGTGGCGGTATGCGTGCCCTCGTCGCTTTCCAGTACCCCGCGCAGTCGGCGCCGGAAGCCGCGCTTGTCCAGCAGGCCGGTTTCCGCGTCCTCGGCGGTGCGGCGCTCCACGTCGCGCGTGAGTTCCTCCAGGATCTCCTGCCAGCGTCGTTGCGTGGCCGGCAGCGCCAGGCTGCGCTCCGCCCGGGCGCGGCCGTCGGCGAAGGCGTCGGCGAGCTCGGCCAGACCGAAATCCGCGACCTTGCGGCCGAGGGCGTCCGCGAACA
>JAWOFB010000213.1:0-4936 GCA_046482445.1 Ectothiorhodospiraceae bacterium
CCTGCCCGCTGCCGCTGTCGCCACTGTCACCTCCGCCGCTGGCGGTTGTCTCCGCAAGCTCACTCTCCTGTGCGTCAGCGGCGAACTCGTTCGTGGCAGGCGCGTCGGACGTGGTCTCGGTTTCAGCCTCGGCAGACTCGGCCACCTCCGGCTCGGTGGTCTCCGCGGTCTCGGGCTCGGCGTCCCTCGCCTCGGTTTCCGTGGGCTCGACGCCCTCGCTGGTCTCCGCCTCCGCCGTCGCAGCGGTTTCCGCTGGCGTTGTCTCCTCGGCGAACTCCGGCTCGGCGGTCTCTGCGGTCGCCGAATCCGGTTGCTCCGCTTCCGTTTGCGTCGGCTCGGTGGCCTCGCTGGCGGCGATCTCCGGATCCGCCGCCTCGGACGCCGGCACGTCCACCGCGTCCGCGCTGGTGGCATCCTCAGTGGTAGCGTTTTCCGGCGGTGCGGCCGCGGTTGCCGCCTCCGGCTGCGATGCCGACTCGGCCGCTTCCGGGTGTTCCGCAGCAGCGGTGGCGCTCTCCGGAGCTTCGGCGTTCGTGGTCGCCAGCGCCGCGGTCGCAGCCGTCTCCGGGGCGCCGCCCGGCGATCCCATGCCCGCTTGCAGCCCGCCGGCGCCGGCGTCCCGGGCGCCGCTTTGCGGGGTCTGCCAGAGCACAGCCAGCGCCAGGCCGGCGTGCACAAACAAAGCGACGAGCGCAGCAGCGAGCCAGTGCCGGGTCCGGGGTTCCATTACTGCTCCGGGGTGGTCAGCAGTTCGAGCCCCTGGACATCCGCGGCACGCAGGCGCTCCATGACCGCCACCAGCCGGTTGGCATCGGCGGCACCGTCAGCCTTGACCCGCACGCGACGGTCTTCGGTGCCTTCCAGCCCCTCGCGGACACGGCTCACCAGACTGTCCACGTCCGACACCTCGTCCTGGCCCACCGCCAGGCGGCCGTCCGCAGCCACCAGCACCAGCAGGTCCTGACGGTCCGGCTGGCCTTCGGAGGCGGACTCCGCGGGGTCGATGGGAAAGGCATCGGTAGCGCTCAACTGGCCGGCCACCATGAAGAAGATCAACAGCAAAAAGACCACGTTGATCAGCGGCAGGATCATCTCGTCGTCGCTGCTGCGCCGCCGTCGCCGCTGTGCCAGAAGGGATGACTGGTTCATCCGCCACCTCCCCGGATGACCGACAGCCGGTCAGTGGCCACGGGGGCCAGGGTATCCAGTAGCGATACGGTGTCTTGCACGCTAACGCCGTCTGCCGGCCGGACGAGGACCGGGGCTTCCGGCCGACCTTCCACACGCTCGGCGACGCGTTCGGCCACCTCGGAGCGAGCCACGGACACGCCACCGAGGCGCAGGCCATCGGGGCGCAACTCCACCAGAACCGCGCCTTCCATGCCGCCGCCGGAACCAGCGGCCGCCGGTGGATTCAGGTCAATGGCCCGCCAGTCCATGAAACTGGAGGCCAGCATGAAGAACACCAGCAGGATGAAAACCACATCGATCAGCGGGGTCAGACTAATCCGCGGCCGCCTGGCGGGCTGGTCCGCGGCCAGCCCCTGTGGCGCTGCGCAGTCGTGCGTGCTCACGGCTCGGCTCCTCCGGTTCGGCAACCGGCTCGGACAGGTCCCGGGTAAAGATGCGGCTGACGGCGTCGTCAATGCGGTGGGCCAGGGCCTCCACCCGCCGCTCCAGCCAGTTGACCGCCGCCACCACCGGGATGGCGACGGCCAGGCCGACGGCGGTGGTCAGCAATGCCTCCCAGATGCCGCCGGACAGGACCGCCGGGTTCACCTGGTTACCGGCCTGCTCCAGGTTACGGAAGGCCTCGATCATCCCCAGGACCGTGCCGAACAGGCCGAGCAACGGCGCCAGGGTGCCGATGACTTCCAGCGGCCGCAGCCCGTTGCGCAGGCTCTCCAGGATACTGCGCCCGTAGCGCAGGACCTCTTCACGAATCTGCGCCTCGGGCAGCCCGCCCTGTACGCCCCGCAGGCCGCGGGCGACGGCTTGCGCCGTGGGGTTGCGGCGATCCGCGACACAGGCAATCGCCTGCTGCAGCTCGCCGCGCCGGCTGTGGTCCAGGGCCGCCTCCACGCCACTGCGATCCGTCGCGCGCAGGGCCCGGAACTGCCAGAGCTTGACCCCGATGACGGTGACCGCGATCACCGACAGGGCACACAGCAGGATCACCACCGGGCCGCCGGCACCGAAGAAGGCCGCCAGGCGCTCACCACCCGGCCATCCCATTGCGTCCAACATCATGATTCCGTCCGGATTGTGCCCGCGGGCGTGTCCATCGAGTGGGGCAGTCTACTGCCAAACGCGACGCATTCGCAATTACTGCCCTCCGGCTATCGGTCGCCTTCAGCCACCGAACGGAACGGTCAGCGTCAAACGAACATCCCGCCCGGGGCTCAGGGCGTAGCCCTTATACGTATCCAGGAAGTTCCGGTAGGACTCATCGGTGAGATTGCGCACCGACACATCCACCCGCGGTGCCGACGCCTCGGCACCGAACCGGAAGCCAGCGCCAAGATCCGCCACCGTGTACGAATCCGTTGATGCGGTGCCGAACGGGGCACCGTCGAACTGGGCGAAAGGCTCATTGCCTGCCGCCTGCTTGCTGGCATTGTAGCGCAGGCCCAGGCGGACGTAGGGCGCCCGGATCCAGCCGTGTCCGGCTGGCCGCCAGGTCCCGTCGAGACGCAGCTCGTCAGCGGGCTGGAGGGGCAAGTCGTTGCCGGTATCGTCGTTATCGCCGTCCACCGCCTCGTAGACGGCTGACACCTCCATGGTTTCCGTAACCTGCGCCGTGGCCTCGAGCTCGACACCGGTGAGTGTGGCGTCACCCTGACGGTATTCGAAGATGGGTAGCCCGCCGGAGTTTTCAGCACCGGTATCCGCCAGGAAGATAAAGTCGTCGATTTGGTTGCGATACGCCGTCGCACTGGCGCTGAGCCACGGCGACTGCCAGCGCAATGCCATGTCCGCCTCCAGGGAGCGCTCCGGGTCCAGGTCGGGATTGCCCCGCTGCACGGCCGCGACGCCGCCATGGACCCCGTCGGCAAAGCGCTCGAACAGAGTCGGGGCGCGGAAGCCGCGGCCCAGGTTGGTGGCCACAGTGAGGTTATCCGTCAATCGGAAGGTCCCACCCAGAGACCCGGTGGTTACGCTGTGGCTGTCGCGGTCGCGGCCGTCGAAGCGGGTAGCGGCCCGCGTCTCGCCGGCGTCGCCCACGGTCTCAACGCGGTCGTGGCGCAGCCCGGCCTGGAGCGTGAGCGGCCCGAAGCTACGCTCCTCGAAGACAAACGCGGCCAGGTTGTCCACCTCGCCCCCGGGCGCGAGCTGGGTGGTCCCCCGGGAGACCTGCTCTTTGCGTCGGACTTCGACGCCAACGGTGCCCGCGTCGAACGGGCCGATGAGCCCGTGCTCCGCCTCCAGGCGGGCCGTGTACTGGTCAAACTCCACGTCGATGTTGCCGTCGAACAGGTCCGAGCGCGGGTTGCCTTGGGCATTGGACCGGCGGCGGTTGTTCTGCCAAGTGAACGACGGCTTCAGGGTCCAGTCGGGCTCGGTGGCCACCGGCAGCTCGGCGCTCAGTTGCACCTCGTCGTTGTCCAGGTCCTGGCCGATCCCCTCCGGCCCCTGTCCCGGCGGCCTGTTGCCGGCCGGTGGCGGCAACAGGAAGTTGTGCTCGTTGCGCCAGCCCTGGTAACGCAGCCGCACCGCGCCGAAATCGTCGCGGTAGCCGACGCCGAGCTGGCCGTTGGTTTGTTCGAAGTCGGTAAACGGTAGCGTCCCCGTATAAGCCGGCGTATCCGACGACTCCCTGGACTGGAACGGTGTCGACGTCTCCGGGTTGAACGCGGTGCGGTCGTCCGGCACTTCGGTGTTGTCGGCCTCACGCCGCATGACACCGGCGCTGAAACTCCAGTGCTCACCGCGGGAATCAACCTTGAAGCCGTTGTTCCACTGGTCGTTGTTGCCGTGAAACCCGGTGATGACCTCGCCGTCCGTGCGTCGCGTGCCGTCGTCACTGAAGCCGAGCGGCTGCGACTGCACGTCGATGGCGCCGCCCAGGGCGTCGCTGCCGTAGAGAATGCCGGAGACTCCCCGGACCACCTCGATGCGGTCGCTGAGAAAGGGATCCATATTGGGGGCATGGCGCGTGCCGTACTGCTGGTGATCCACACCCGTGCCATTGGACAGAATACGAACGCGGTTGCCGGACAGACCGCGAATGACCGGTTTACCGACGTTATTACCGGTGCTCACCGAACTCACGCCTGGCAGGTGTTCCAGGGTTTGCCCCAGGCCCGCGCCCTGGCGCCGGGCCTTGTCCGCGCCCTCGAGCACGTCCACGGCGGTGGCCTGCGCCTGCCGCGCGCCCGGCGCCGGCACGCCGCTGGTAACCTCGATGGGGTCCAGAGCAGCAGGCGCCTCGGTGTTCTGCGACTGTGCGCCTGCAACACCGGCCGTCAGGGTTGCGGCAGTGGCGAGCGCCGCGCCTTTGCTAACGACTGGTCGACGAGCCATGAAACTCTCCTCGCTTGTGAATGTTACGATATAACATACTTAATTGAGGCGCACCCGGCAATGGTCAGGGCTTCTCAACTGGCGTGCCCCGGGCCAATAATGTATAATTACTACATGGATTTGCAGCAGAGGACTCGGGACCCGACTCGCTCCCGACGCCCTGACCGCGCGCCCGGATCCCGGGCGGCAATGAAGGAGGTCCCCATGAAGGACACAGGCATCCGCGACGGCCTGCACCACGAGCGCCGGGCGATTATCGACGGGCTGGGCACGGCCCTGGCGGTGTCACCGGGGTCGGCGGAGTGGCGGGATACCCTGCGGGAGACGCGCCGGCGGGTGGAGACCTGCCTGGCCCGCGAGGACGACGTGACCGCGTTCCAGCCGTGCGCAGAGAGCCGGCGATTGCGCGGGC
>JAWOFB010000221.1:0-3114 GCA_046482445.1 Ectothiorhodospiraceae bacterium
GCAGGGTGAGGGTGACGGCGGCGACGGCAGCAGTGGCTCCGGGGATCAGGCGGTTTTCGCCGTGGCGGAAGAAAACGTCCAGGCCGCCGAATTGAGCGAATTCGTCCGGCGGGTCGAACCGGCCCGCGACGGCGGCGCCCGGTTGGTCTTTGAAAAGGTATCCTTCGATACCCTCATGGGCTGGCTCACGGCGCTGCGCAACGACCACGGGCTGGTCGCAACACGGCTGCGCGTGGACCGGGGCGACGCCACCGGGCGCGTGAACGCCCGGCTGGTCCTGGAGCGATCATCATGAAACGCTGGCTGCCCCTGACCATCCTGGGCCTGGTCAGCTACCTGCTGGCCCTGGTCCTGACCGTTCCGGCGCCGCACGCGTATCAACTGGTCTCGGGCCAGCTACCGTTGGAGTTCTGGGGCCTGAGCGGCAATCTGTGGCACGGCCAGGCGGCGACCGTTACCGTCCGCGACCAGCGCATCCAGGACCTGCGCTGGCGCTTCGATCCCACGGCGCTCGTAACGGCCCGAGTTGCGTACCACATCAATGCCGCTCCGGCCGACGGTGACATCAGTGCTCGCGTAGCGACGCGCACCGGCTCCAGTGTGATGCTCCGGGATGTCGACGCGGACGTGGGTGCTGACGAGTTGGTCCGGCTGATCAGCCGCACCCGCTACCCGGCCACCCTGGGCGGCCGCCTGCGGGCGGACATCCCGGAAGCCGGCCTGGCCGACGGGCGTCCGGGTCCCCTCAACGGCACGGTGACCTGGGATGACGCCAGCGTGTCCGGCTTTGGCGAGACGGTGACACTCGGTGGCTTCCGGCTGGAGCTCGAGACCCCATCGCCGGGATCGGTCCGCGGGACGTTCAGCGACAACGGCAACGGCCCGCTGCAGGTCCAGGGCGAACTGGCTCTGGATCCTGATGGCGAGGTCACCGGTACGGCCGACGTCGCGACGACGGCGGATGCCGGCGAACCGCTGCTCCAGGGCATGCGTGCCCTGGGCATTCCGGAACCGGAGGATGACCTGCGGCTGGAGTTCAGTGGTAACGTCAACAATCCGGCCGGATTCACCGCCAGACTGCAGTAGCAGTCTGCTTAGACCGGCCAGTCCCCCGCGCCGTCACGGCGGCGGGTGACTGCAACCGATACGGAATAACAAACGCCCGGGTAACCCATGACTCGAACCCGGGCCCGGCAGGAGACAACCCGCATGCACCGGACCCTGACAGCCCTGGTTATGCTGGCCCTGCTCGGCGGCTGTGCCAGCACCAACGACACCAATGACGCCGATCGGGTCGAGCGCGGACGCGCCGCCTACGAGGGCGGTAACTACGGCGAAGCCTTCGAGCAACTGCTCGTCGCCGCGGAGAACGGCGACCCCGGGGCCCAGTACACCGTGGGCTACATGTACTACGAGGGCCAGGGCGTGAGCCAGGACGAGGAACGCGCGCTGCGCTGGATCGAGCGCGCCGCCGCCAACGGCAGTCCCCACGCCATCGAGGCCCTCAGCGAACTGGCTTCATTGGGCGAGCGGCGGCCCGGGCGCGAGCGCTCGGATCCGGCCGGCCCGGACCCGGAATCCCGGCGCCCGCAGCCGCCCAGTCAGGAGCAGCTCCCGAACCGCTCCGGCGATGAGTAACCCGCTTCAGGGGCGTCAGCCACCGTATCGGCGAGGCGACCGCCGGTGACACCGGGCGCCCGGTGGCTCGCGAGAGACCTCTGCGCCCGTGTGTCGCGTCGGGCCAGAGCCCGTGGCGGCCAACGTAAAGGCGCTCCATGAGCCGTCCCCGCATCACCCTGCCCGGCCCCGCCCTGCGGCTGATCCTCATGGCTGCGTGCCTGCCGCTTTTCTTCCTGGATCTCGGTCCCTGGCGCCGGGTGTTCGCGCCGGAGCTGCACACCTTCGGTCACCTGGCAGCCTTTGCCCTCGTGGCCTGGGCCTTCTGGGACCTGCCCGCACTGGCCCGGCGCCCCTTTCCGGTACGCGCCCTGGCGGTACTCGTCGCCAGCCTCTTGCTCGGGGGCCTCATCGAACTCGTGCAGCCCTATTTCGGGCGTTCCGCCGCCCTGCGGGACATCATCCAGAACGGTCTCGGCGCCGCTGCCGTGATCGCCTGGAAGGCGCCGAGGGGCTATCTCCGGCGCTGGCTCATCGGCGGCCTCGCCGTGATCCTGGTTTTGCAGATGCACCGCCCGGTAACCTCGCTCTGGGACCGGGGCGTTGCGCAGATCCAGTTCCCGGTCCTGTCCGACTTCAGCACCACGTTCGAACACCATCGCTGGTCCAACGGCGAGCCCAGCGAGCGGCATACGCGCTGGGGCGGGCGCAGCCTGCGCGTGGATCTGCCGCCCGGGCGCTTCGTCGGCACCAGTCTGCGCCGGTCACTGGGCGACTGGGGTGACTACAAGTACCTGACAATCAGTGTCTACAACCCGGACCGGCCGCTGATGATCACCGTTTCCATCCGCGATCACGCGCACTTCCAGCGCGGCGGTGCCTACCGTGACCGTTTCAACCGCCGCTTTGTGCTGAAAGGCGGGTGGAATACCCTGACGATTCCGGTTCGGGATGTGCGCACGGCGCCGGCCGAGCGGGAACAGAACCTGGCGGACCTGGCGGAGTTGGCCGTGTTCACGACCAACCTGGAGCAGACGCGCACGCTTTACCTGGATCGCGTGCAACTCCACAACCAGCCGCCTGGCGGCGGCTGAGACCAGCGGCCTCGATCCACTACAATGCGCCGTGAGGGACGGCCACGCGGCACCGGCACAACGCGTCAAGGGAGTCTATGTACGAGAATTTCTACAACCTGACGGGCAAGCCCTTCCAGCTCAGCCCGGACCCGACCTTCTTCTACGGTAGCCGCGGCCACAACCGAGCACTGGCGTACCTGGAGTACGGCGTGGACCAAGGCGAGGGCTTTATCGTCATCACCGGCGAGGTAGGCGCCGGGAAGACCACGCTGGTGCGCAACCTGTTCCGGAGCCTGCCCGAGGACGAGGTGATCGCGGCCCAGTTGGTAAGCACCCAGTTGGAAGCAGACGACATGCTGCGCGCGGTTTGCTCGGCCTTCGGGCTGGACTTCCACGGCAACAAGGCCGAGCGGCTGCTCAC
>JAWOFB010000239.1:0-6794 GCA_046482445.1 Ectothiorhodospiraceae bacterium
GCGATCGTCGGCATCGACGCAGTGTGCATCAAGGCCTTGATGCACACTGCGTCGATGCCGACGATCGCGAGTGGCAGATCCAGCGCTTCCGTGACCAGGTACGCGCGGCACGAATTGCGCGCAAGCCTGTGATTATCCACTCCCGGGGCGCTCCGGAGGACACCGCCCGCATCCTCACGGAGGAGGGCGCCGATGAGGTCGGCGGCATCATCCACTGCTTCACTGACGACCGCAATGCCGCCCACCGCTATCTGGATCTGGGCTTTTACATCTCGTTATCCGGCATTCTCACGTTTCGCCAGGCAAACTCCTTGAGAGACGTTGCCGCCGGACTGCCGGAATCCCGCTTGCTGGTCGAGACCGATTGCCCGTACCTGGCGCCGGTTCCCCACCGCGGCAAGACCAATCAGCCCGCCTGGGTGCGCGAGGTGGCTGAATGCCTGGCAGAGGTTCGCAATGAGCCGTTGCAGCGGGTCGCTGAATACACCACCCACAACTTCTACAGGCTGTTCCCGGACGCCCCGTCACTGGACGCCCGCGCCCATCTGTAAAAAGAGGACGATCAGCGTCTTAGGATGAAAACCTCACCCGGCTTGAGGGCAGGCTCCAACCAGCGCCTCCGCCCGTTCGATGGCGTAATCCAGTTGCTCGCGATCGATATAGAAGTGAGGTGACAACCGCACACCCCCTCCGCGCGCGGCACACATGACGCCTTCCGAGCGCAACGCCCGGTACAGGGCTTTGTTATCAGCTCCAGGCGCACGGAATGTGACAATGCCCGAGAGGCGTTCAGCCCGCGTGTCGCTGATGGTCTCCAGGGTGGAGCTGGCAGCAATCCGGGCCAGGAGGTGGCGCGTGTTATCCAGGACGCCCGACTCCACGGTTGCCATGCCGACCTCGTCCTGGAGCACCGCCAGACTTGCCTCCAGTCCGTGAATGGCGAGGAGATTGGGGCTGCCGCACTCGAAACGCTGAGCGGATTGCGCCGGTTCCCATTCCTTGGTCTCGTAGTTGCCCGCGTCGCGGACCATGTGCCAGCCGTACTGGGTCAGGCGTAACGCAGGCCGAAGGCTGGGGCGGCAATAGAACAGGCCCAGGCCCTCTGGGCCCAGCATCCATTTGTGGCCGTCAGCGACGACGAAATCCGCATCCACGTCCGCCAGGTCGAAACGCAGGGCGCCGAGTTGCTGGATGGCGTCGACGCAGAACAGGGTCCCATTGGCTTTGCAGGCGGCCGCCAACCGGGGCAGGTCCATGCGGAGTCCGTCACCGTATTGCACGGCACTCACCGTCAGCAGCCTGGTGCGCGGTCCCAGGGCATCAATCAGCGCGGCCTCCGGGTCCATGGGGTCAAGATAGGGATCGCGCACGACGACACCGCGGTCCTGGAGCGCTTCCCAGGGGATGCGATTCGACGGGAATTCCCGGCGATTGATCACCACCTCGTCGCCGGGTTCCCAGGCCAGACCTTCGGCAATGAACGACAGCGCCTCCGAGGTGTTCTTGACCAACGCGACGTCTTCACTCGCTGCGGCCCCGATCAGCGTGGCGCACCGCTGCCGCAGCCGCCTCTCCGTCTCCAGCCAACGCATATAGCCGGCCGCCCCGCGACGCGCATTCTCCGCCGCGAACGCGGCGACGGCGTCCGCCGCGTGCTGTGGCCAGGCACCCACCCCCGCATGGTTGAGATAGGTGATATCGCGTTCCTGGGGGAATTGAGGATGTGGCATCGGGACTCCGGATCCACTGTTCAGTTGATTGAGCGGCCAATAGAAGCCGCAGATGCCAATGGTAGCGAAGTGCTCCGAGCGTTGGCAGCCACAGTGCTGTTTTGCCGATAGCGCGCGGCGGGATGTGAGTCTTTGAGATGCACTGTATGCTGACGCCCTCGGTTGAAATCCCCGGGATCTTGAGCGGCGGCAGGCCGCCTGTCTCCGGGCGATGGTGCTGCGCTCTGGTGCTCCCTTGGGGTTACCCACAGCGCGAGCCGAGGGCGCGGCGAACAGGGCGAAGTGCGATGAGCGGCAACCACCTGGATACGCAACAGCAACCCGGGCACGCTACCGAAACCGCCATCGGCGCAGGCGAGGGCGAGGGCGACGCATTGCAAGCCCGCCTGCTTGCAGGTGTCTCGCGCACGTTTGCATTGACCATTCCCCAGCTGCTGCCGGGGCTCCATGAGGTCATCGCCAACGCCTATCTGTTGTGTCGCATCGTCGACACCATCGAGGACGACCCGGTGCTGGATCTCGCTGACAAGCGGCTCCATTGCCAGCATTTTGTGGCGGCGCTTGAAGGCCGGGATGGTGCGGCAACCTTCGCACGCACGTTGGCAGATCACCTGACAGGCGCCGAGACAGCGGAGGAGCGCGAACTCGTGGCCGTAGCGCCGCAAGTGATCGGCTATACCCGCTCGTTGCCGGCACAGCAGCGCCAGACCCTGATCGAGTGTGTCCGTATCATGGCCGACGGCATGCTCGAGATGCAGCAAAAAAGCCGGCCCGATGGCCTGGCCGATACGGCGACGATGAACCGGTACTGCTACTTCGTGGCCGGGGTCGTGGGCGAGATGCTCACGCGGCTTTTCTGCGACTACTCCCCGGTTATTCGCCGTCACGGCGATCGCTTGATGGCATTGGCGCCGTCGTTCGGCCAGGGCCTGCAGATGACGAACATCCTGAAAGATGTCTGGGAGGACCGTGCTCGGGGGGTCTGCTGGTTGCCACGGGACGTGTTCAACGCCACGGGCTTTGACCTGGGCCAACTGGGGGCGGGCGGCGACGAGGCGGGCTTTCGTCACGGCATGGAACGGCTTGTCGGCATGGCACACGGGCACCTGCGCAACGCATTGCAGTACACGCTTCTCGTGCCGCGTGACGAGCAGCGCATTCGCAACTTCTGTCTCTGGGGAGTCGGGATGGCCCTGTTGTCACTGCAGAACATCCACCGCAAGCCGGGGTTTCGTTCGGGGCAGGAGGTGAAGATCTCACGGCGCAGCGTGCGTGCGACGGTTCTCCTGTGCCGGATCGGCGCCGGCCATGATCGCGTCATCAGAGGGTTATTCCGGATCGCTGCAACGGGTCTGCCGCTGGATCGCTCCGTCCTGGAGGATTTCGGCTGACTCGCGGGGTCTGGGACGGCCTTCGCCATGATCGGCGTGAAACCGCGGCATCGTTGATCCATGGCAAACGGACCTGCCAGCCGATGCCGCTGCGGCTGCAGTCGTTGGCGCGGGGTGTCCTGCACTACCCTGAGGGTGAAGAGGATGACCCCGGGTCCACCGGAGACAACCCCCAGGCTTCAGCCACAGGAAACCGAACTATGGCGCAGGACTACAAATCGGTGAATCTGGCTCTCCAGGGAGGCGGCGCGCACGGTGCGTTCACTTGGGGCGTTCTGGACCGAATACTCGAAGATGGAAGGCTTCACATTGCCGGCGTCTCGGGTACCTCGGCCGGCGCCATGAACGCGGTTGCCCTCGCCGAGGGATTTCATCGGGATGGCCCGGGAGGTGGCCGGGCCGCACTGGAACGCTTCTGGTCCTCCATGAGCGAGGGAGCACGGGCCAGTTCACTACGACGCACCCCCATTGACGCCCTGATGGGCAACTGGAGCCTCGATAACAACCCCGCCTACCACATGCTGGATTCCCTCTCGCGTCTGGTCTCGCCCTACGGACTCAATCCACTGAATTACAACCCGTTACGGGATCTACTCGAGGAGAGCATCGACTTCGAGCGGGTCCGCAAGTGTGACGCCTTCGATCTATTCGTCTCGGCGACGAATGTGGAGACGGGCAAGGTCAAGGTCTTCCCCCGAGAGGAGCTCACGGCGGATATGGTCATGGCGTCGGCCTGTCTGCCGCACGTTTACCAGGCCGTCGAGATCGATGGTGTACCGTACTGGGATGGCGGCTATATGGGCAATCCGGCTCTGTTCCCGCTCCACGGCCAGACCGGAACCGACGACACCATTGTGGTCCAGATCAATCCCATCGAGCGCAAGGGTGCGCCCCGGACACCGCAGGACATTCAGAACCGAATCAACGAGATCAGTTTCAACGGGAGCCTTCTCAAGGAGTTGCGGGCAATCGACTTCGTTGACCGACTCGTGCGCCAGGGCAAGCTCGCCACGGAGGACTACCGTCAGGTGCGCGTGCACATTATCCAGAACGAGGAGGCGCTCAAGCCGCTGGGCGCGTCATCGAAAATGAACGTTGAGTGGGCGTTTCTCACCCACCTCCGGGATCTGGGTCGCGAGACCGCCACGGACTGGCTGGACCGCCATTACGCTGCCATTGGCGAGCAAAGCACGGTGGATCTGCGGGCGATGTTTCAGGGGATCGGGGGCGAGCACCAGGGGTAGTGCAGGAAAACCAGCGGGATCTGTGACCCAGATCCCGCCTTTGCCGTTACTGGCCAGCCGTTTGCTGCTCGTTCTCGATAATGATCTCCACGCGGCGGTTCTGCTGACGCCCCGCTTCCGTATCGTTCGTCGCGACGGGTTGCCCTTGTCCCATGCCGCGTGCGGACAGGCGCACGGTGTCGATCCCGCGACGGGCGAGGTGCGAACGGACCGAGTCCGCGCGCTGCTGCGACAGCCGCATGTTGAGTTCGGCACTGCCCACAGTGTCGGTATGCCCCTGGATGATGACGTCCCGGTCCGGATACTGGTTGAGGAACTCCACCAGTCGGTTCAGCTTGTCGTAGCCACTGAGTTCGAGTTCCGCACTGCCACTAGCGAACAGGACGTCGCCCAGAGTTAGGACGATACCGCGTTGGGTCGTTTCCGCCTGCATTGCATCGATCCGGCGCTGGAGTTCGGCTTCATTGCGACGGGATCGTTCGACCTGGTCCGTCCGATTCGCGAGCCTCTCGGCATCGCGTTCCTCACCCCGGCGTTGGCGTTGTTCCTCGGCATACGCCGTCTCCGCCTTGGCGCGTGCGATCCCGACCCGCTGATTGGCCATATAGATGCGGTGGTCAGCGAGGCGCTCCTCAGACGCAGGCAGAGGCTCTTCGGCGAGCCGGACGGCTTCTTCGGCGTCCCGGAGTTCAACCCGTGCCTGGTCGGCGAGATTCGGGTCGTTCTGGATAGCCTCCAGATTGCTCCTCGGGCCGGCGGCACCAGCCGGACTCTCCGGTGTTGATGCGCATCCGGCCAGGAGGCTAACGGTCAGGGCTAGCGCCGTCACGGCGCTTTTGCTGTGAATTCGAGTCTGGGCTAGGTTTTTCATTGCTGTTCTCCTGTGCGACGCATCTCCTCGGTCAGGGCCTCGGCGCTGCGGCCCATTTCCCGATTGACTTCCGCCGCTTTCGCGGATGCTGTTCGGGCCGAGGCCAGTTCTGCCGTCACCTGTGCTTCCTCGGCGAGACGTTCGGCTTCGCCCATGTCCATCTCGTCCACGGCGCTCTCCGCCATTGCCAGCTTCTGCTGCGCTTCGTCGAGTTCAGTACCGGCGTACTGGCGGCCACCTGTCTGTTCGGCACGCGCAATGGCGTCGCGCGCCTCGGTTAGAGAGGCGGTTGGTGCGACTGGTGTCGAGGCACAGGCGGTAAGGAGCAACAGCCCGGTCGCCAGGGCCGTCGCCAGTAGCCAGGGTCTTTCCCTGCGAATTTCATTGGCAGTTTTCATATCCATTGTCCTTTGAGGTCCCCGAGGTGACGGATCCGTTTGATCGCCAGGTTCCAGTCCCGATGGTATCGCTGTGATATTCCAGCGTCGGTGCGCTCGCGCGCTTAGTAGCGCGGTAGAGGAGGGGGGAATGATGAGAAAAAGGCCCGCTGCGTTACACCGGGCCTATACCAGGTGTGCCGCTCGCATCAGGAATCGCGGTGGCCAATGGGAACGGCAGTCGTTTTCGCCGTTCGCTTTTAACGTAAACCCAGGAACGACAGAATGAAAAGAACGATAACGATGGCGCCAATCAGGTAAACGATACTATTCATGGGAGTACCTCCAGTCCGTGCAGATAGAATCTGCGGTCATCTTTGCGGCCAGGGCTTCGTGTCGGTCGCGCGTTTCGTACGTGTTACGTGCGTCTTGACGGTCCCAATACAGTGCACAGCACCGACGAACCGACGCGGCAATTTGCACGCGATCAGTGTTGACTTTTGCCATCCTTGCCTCTCAGGGCCTGTTCGAGGTGCCGAATCTGGCCTTCGGCTTCGTCCCTGCTGTCGCCGTATGTCTCCTGGACTTTGCCCGCAACCTGCTCGCGACGACCCTCAAGCACGTCAAGCTGATCGTTCGTCAGCTTGCCCCAGCGCGACCTGACCCTGCCTTTGAACTGCTTCCAGTTGCCTTCAATCCTGTCCCAATTCATCGTTTCACTCCTTAAACTGCTGAGAGCCGTGACTGCTCCAAAAAGCGTCTACGGGGGGCAAGCCCAGCCCGAGCAATTCCTTTTGGAAGGCATACTGGGGCGTACCGCACTTGCAACAATACGGCTGGCGAAAACCGTTGTCGGTTCGGTAGACCACGAAGCGATGGTCTGGTGACGTTGTTAAAAAAGTACGCTCAATGCCCCATTTTGCGTGCCCGTTTTCATTTGGGTCGTCGGCGCGCGTACACTACACTCCGAATGAGGAATCCGTCAGGAAACTCCGATTTCTGCCGCTGGACATGGGTGCACTGTCCAGTGTCAATCGCGTGATTAGGTTTTTGGCGTGGATATGCCAGGGCGGCCTCGTAGGGGATTCAAGCGCGATATCGTATTTGTGGACTCAGGTGGTTGGTGCGCGGGTCGGTGAGCCAGGGGAACGTGTCCGACTCGCGACTGCATTGAGCGGTTC
>JAWOFB010000299.1:0-3755 GCA_046482445.1 Ectothiorhodospiraceae bacterium
CAGCGCTCGAGCATCACCGGCAGCCGCGAGGTGTTCACGCTGCTGGGCATGCTGGTGGCGATTATCCTCCCGGCGGTCACCCTGGGTGATCCGGAGGAAGCCGCCGGCGCCGCGCTGGACCAGCTCGCCTGGGTGGTCTGGATCACCCTGCCGGTGACCGTCGTGATCACGGTCGCGCTGGTCCCGGAGCCACGCCACCCCCTGGCCCCCGTCCCCTGGCGCCAAGGACTGGAACTGCTCCGTGATAACGCCCCGTTCTTCCGGCTGATGATTGCCTACATCTTCAACGGCCTGGCCAACGCCATCCCGGCGACGCTGTTCCTGCTGTTCGCCGAGCACGTCCTCCAGGCGGAAGCCCAGGTCGGCGTCATGCTGGTGATCTACTTCGTCGCCGGCCTGGCGGGCATCCCGTTGTGGCTGTGGATCGCCCGGCACATCGGCAAGCACCGGGCGTGGTCGCTGTCCATGCTCTGGGCCAGTGCCATCTTCGTGTGGGTGCCTCTCCTCGGCCCCGGCGACGGCTGGATCTTCATCATCATCTGCATCCTCTCCGGGGTGAGTGTGGGAATCGATATGGCCCTGCCGGCCTCGATCCAGGCCGACATGGTCGATCAGGACACGGCCCGGGGCGGCGGCGAGCGCACGGGGCTGTTCTTCGGGCTCTGGGGCATGGCCACCAAGCTCGCCCTGGCGCTGGCGGTGGGCATCGCCTATCCGTTGCTTGGCCTGGCCGGCTTCGACGCGGAGGCGAGTGATCCCGGCGGCCTGTGGGCCCTGTCCCTGCTCTACGGTTTTGCTCCGGTGCCGTTCAAGCTGGTGGCGGTCTGGCTGATCTGGTACTTCCCCGTTGACCGCCAGGTCCAGGAACGCACGGCCGAGGAAGTCGCCGCGCTCGTCAACGAGTAGACGCCAGGGAGACGTGTTATGACATTCGTGTACGAATACGGCCTGTTCCTCGCCCAGACGCTGACGCTGGTGGTGGCCATCCTGGTCGTTGCCAGCGGCCTGGTCGCACTGGCCGGCCGCAGCCGCGATCAGGGCAAGGACGGCCTGCGGGTGCGCAAGCTGAACCAGCGCTACCGGGACATGGGCCAGACGCTGGACGGGGCGCTCACGGAAAAGCGCGGCTTGCGCCGCCTGCGCCGCCGTCAGAAGCAGGAGGACAAGAAAACCCGCCGCAGCGGGGGGTCAACGGCTCAGGAACCACGCCCACGGGTATTCGTGCTGCGCTTTCAGGGCGACCTGCGCGCAAGCCATGTGGAGAGCCTGCGCGAGGAAGTCAGCGCGGTCCTGCTGCGGGCCCGCCCCGGCCAGGACCAGGTGATCGTCTGCCTGGAGAGCCCCGGCGGCATGGTCCACGGCTACGGCCTTGCGGCCTCCCAGCTGGCGCGGTTGCGCGAGCGTGGCATCCAGCTCACGGCGGCCGTGGACCGGGTTGCCGCCAGCGGCGGCTATCTCATGGCCTGCGTCGCCCACCGCATTGTCGCCGCGCCGTTCGCCGTGGTGGGTTCCATCGGCGTGGTCGCGCAGCTGCCCAACTTCCACCGCCTGCTCAAGCGCGCGGACGTGGACGTGGAGCTGCACACCGCCGGTGAGCACAAGCGCACGCTCACAACCATCGGCGAGAACACCCATGCCGGACGCCGCAAGTTCCAGGAAGAGCTGGAGACCACCCACGAGCTGTTCAAGGGCTTCGTTCAGCGTTACCGGTCGGGTCTCGATCTGGAGGAGGTCGCCAACGGCGACCACTGGTACGCGGAACAGGCCGTGTCACTGAACCTGGTGGACGCACTCCAGACCAGCGACGATCTGATCATGGACTGCACGCGGGAGGCGGACGTCTTCGAGGTGACCTACGAGCGCAAGCAGGGCATGGGCAAGCGCCTGGTGCTCGGCGTGGAGACGGCTGTGCAACGGCTGCTCACACGAGGCGGGTAATCGGGCGCGTTATTCGCCCTTTTCTACAAGAAAGTAGTAGACGCCGTCCTCGTCCCAGTAGTTCACCATGCGGTTCGCGGTCTTCTCGGTGAAAGCGAGGAAATCCACCACCGCGTGCGGATCCGTGGCCATGACGCGCAGGACACTGCCCGTGTCCATGCGCACGAGCTCCCGCTTGGTACGCAGAATGGGCAACGGGCAATTGAGCTCGGTGACATCCAGCTCGCGGTCGAACGCCAAGACATGCACTCCCGTGAATCGGTGTCGAGAAGACTCGTACGACAGGTTATCACGAGCATCCACGCCATCAGTTACAATACGCGCCCCAACAGGAACGGCCGGGAGACCGCCATGACTGAGCCCGAGGACACGGACAATCAGGAACGCAATGACGATCCGCGCTCGTTCACCGACAAGCGCGCGCTGGAGGAGTACCCGCGCGAACTGGTGGAGCGCTGGCGCCGCGAGGCCTTCGAGAAGCACAAGCGCTGGATGGAAGTCATGAAAAACAGCTACGGCAAGGACTGAGGCGGCGCGGCGGCGGCCGCGGGACATCCCTGTCCGGTGGCCGAATCGCTTCAGGTGCCCTGCAGGGCCCGGTGCTCCGGGTCCGTGAAGGACCACTCGCCCGCCGCGAAACGCTCGCCATCCACGTCCAGGAGCAGCCAGGCCGCAAACGCGGCGACCTCCACCGGCGGCTCCAGTTGCCCGGTGGCGTGCAGGTCCAGAAACCGTTGCACCATGGGGAAGCGCTCCGGCGGCTGCTCGCGGATCAGGGCCTGCATGGGGGTATCCACCACGCCCGGCCGCAGGCTGCCAACCGCAATGCCGCGGTCGGCGAGCTCCACGCTCAGCACCTGGTAGATCATGTGCAGGGCCGCTTTCCCGGCACAGTAGCTGCCCCATCCGGCGTAGCCGTGGTGGGCCGCGCCCGAGGACATGTGCAGCACGCGGCCGCCCTGGAGATTGCTCAGCAGGGACTGAGTCAGGAACAGGGGCGCCTCGACATTGATGGCCTGGGCCTGGCGCCAGTCCTCCAGCCGCACCCCGGCGAGCGGACCCATGGGCTCCAGGGTGCCGGCGTTGTGTACCAACCCGGCCAGCGATTCGTCGCCGGCTGCGGCCACCACCGCCTCGCGCCCCTCGACCGTGGCCAGATCCGCCGACACGGCCGTGATGCGCTCCTGGTCGGCGGCGCGCGTCTCCTCCAGCGCATCGCTGCGCCGCCCCACCGCCAGTACGGGGATATCGCGGGCGGCCAGCGCGTGACAGATGGCGCGGCCCAGGCCGCTGCCGCCGCCGGTGACGATTATGCGTTGTGACACGAATCCTCCTGTAACAGCGGGCGATGGTGATCCACCTAAACGGCAATCACGGTCGCCGTTGCAAGACGTCGCCGTGGCGGCGACATTCGACGGTACGCGGGGCCCCATTCACCGCCGCGCACCACCCGCGTACCATACCATTGCGCCCGTCCACCGGCGCGACCACGGAACAAGGACATGGAACAGCTAGCCATTCCCGCCGCCCTGGTGGCCGTCACGGCACTGCTGGGACTGTTTGTCTGGAATGCCCGCAGGCGCAACCGCGGCCACGTCATCGGCGTGCGGCCACGCCGCGTCCTGGACGGTGCGCCCGCGCACCTGTACCGGACCCTTTGCGCCGGCCTGCCCAATCACCACGTGCTCGCCCGGGTGCCGTTCAGCGATTTCATGGAGCCGCGCAAGGGTCATTCGGGCCTGCAGGCGGCCCTCGCCGGCTACCGGGCCGATTTCCTGGTCTGCGACAGCAGTTTCGGCGTGGTAGCAGTGATCGAC
>JAWOFB010000351.1:0-5665 GCA_046482445.1 Ectothiorhodospiraceae bacterium
CGCGGGTGGCCGATGACAGTCCCTGGGCTGAGCGCCTGCCCACGCTAAAACAGATCGATGACGTCAGCTATCGCGCCATTGCCCTGGGTTTTGCGTTCTTTACGGTCGCCACGGTACTGGGTGCACTCTGGGCCGCCGAGGCGTGGGGCGCCTACTGGGGGATGCCCTGGGCATCGACTACACCCTGACCCCCGGTGTTCCGGCGTTTTCCGCCGCGGCCGCTACCCTCGGCCGTGAGCTCACCGTGCCCGAGGTGGCCCAGTCGGTGGTCCTCACCCGTACCCAGGGCCGCGCCTCGTCCATGCCGCCCCGCGAAACCCTGGACGCCTTTGCGGCCACCGGCTGCACCCTGGCAATCCACCTGTCACTGCACGCGCTGGATACCGTGGTGGCCCAGCTCACCCCCTGGTACGGCGCTGACTGCCCGGCGGCCATCGTCCTGCGCGCGAGCTGGGCGGACGAGACGGTCATCCGCGCGCCACTAGGCGAACTGAGCGAGCGCGCGGAGAGCCTGAGCATGCGCCGCAGCGCGATTATCTTCGTGGGACCGGCCATGGAACCCGAAGGCTTCCGCGACAGTGCCCTGTACGACCCCCGGCACGTGCGGCGGTTCCGGGGTTGGCAGGACTCCTGAGCCTGATGCCGGCTCGCTGTTGCTTTTACTCATCTTTAAGGGAGTCAAGCCAGGCCTCAGTGGTGATGGCGCCGCTGTGGCAAGGCGCGAGGAGGGCCCCACCGTGCGGCTGAGACCTGGCTTGACTCCCTTAAAGGTGGGTCAGTAACCAGACAGACTCCCGGATCTCCGTGACGCCCTGAACACTCAGGTCCCCCGGCGGCGGCGCCGGGGTGTCAAGATCCAGCGTCTTGATGTCGAACCAGGGCGCGTAGAGGGATTCGACCTCGGCGGGCTGGACGGCGAACGGCGGCCCCTGAATGCCGTCATCGGCGTAGGCGAGGGTGACCAGGAGGAGGCGTGCACCGGGCGGCAGCAGACGAGCGGCATGCGCCACATAGACCGGTCGCAGGTCTGCCGGCAAGGCAATTAGCGCGGCCCGGTCCCAGGCCGCTGCCACTGACCCCAGCTGCGTAGCCGTCAGGGCGAAGTAGTCACCGCAATAGACCGCCATCCCGCCACCGTGCCAAAGCACCAGATCGCCCCGTGGTTCGCAGGCGGGTTCAATGTCGTTTTCGCTGAACAGGGCCGTCACAGCCCATTCGCTCACCTCCACGCCTACCGGGGTGACCCCCTGGTCACCGGCGAGCCAGGGCAGATCGACGGATTTGCCGCAAAGGGGCACGAACACGCGATCACCCGGCCGCAAACCAAGGCGGTCGATGTAGGTGCGTAGCTTCGGATTGACCTCTGGGCGATGAAAGCCGATGCGGCCATCGGCCCAGCGTTGCTGCCAGAACGCAGGTTCCATGACTGTCCCTCGATCAGGCGCGACCCCCATTGCGACCATGAGGCGAAAACGCGGCAATGGCAATGCCTCTGACGGCCAGCCGGCACCGGTATGGCGGCCGATACGTTGCCGAGGCCATCACAGATTCCCGCCGGCCGCGCCCTTAGAGTCATTGCATACGTTGTCCATGAGGTACCAGAACGGTCGGCTCGCGCGGGGCATCGCGGTACAGCCCCCGGCCCGTCTCCAGAGCCCTCGGAGTCAAACCGTGGCTCTACGCCAGAGGCTGCCGGTCTGGGCTGCGGCTCCAAAATCCATTGCGGCCAGGGCTGGCCACGGCCAGCCACCTGCAGGAACCGAGTGGCTGGAACGCCCAATGGACAGCGATGCGCTTTTCCTGACCACCGTGGTCGTCGCCATCGAGATCGCCCTGATCTCCCTGGCCCTCGGCGCCATTGCCTGGTGGTCCTACCGCAAGGCCGTGACCGAGGCGCAGGCCTTGCGAACGGAGAAAAACCAGCTCGCTGAGCGCCGGCACGCGCATCTGCGCTTCGTCCAGGAACAGCTCGATGTCCTGGAGCGACGGCGGCGGCGTCAAAAGGGTGGCGAGTCCCGGCTGGATCACCTGGAACGGCGCATCCTGGAAGAGGACCGTAAGCACACGGAGGCCGCCCGCAAACGCGATACGGCCATCTGGGACCTGCGGACCCAGTCCACCAAGGCCCTGATCGACGCGGTCCAGGCCATGTATCCCCGCGCGCTGGACGACACCGGCCACGCGAACGGCGGTCAGGAGCCGACCCAGGCGCTGCGGCGGACACTCAAGCAGCGCGAGGAACTCCTGGAGAAGCAGCGACGCGAACTCCAGCAACTACGGCCGTTCCGGGACGCCTGGCTGCGGCTTCACCGCTACGCCCGCCGCGAGAGCGCCGAGAACGCGGCCATGCGGCGCGCGCTACGGGACATCCCGGCGGAGCCCGATACCGTGATGGCGATCCGCAACACGCTCGACGGCGCGTCCACGGAGCGTGCGGCGCTGGATGATTACCTGGCGGCAACCGCCGCAAGCTTCGACGAGGCCTCCCCGGAACAGGCGCGTCAGGCGCGGCGACGCACGCAGCGCATCAGCCGGCTGCGTACCGTGGTGGACACCTCTTCGGCGCGCGCCCATGCCGCCAGCGAACGGTTCCCGGCGGTGCTTAAGGAACAGACGCAGGCCATCTCCGATCTTGAGGGCAAACTTGAGCGTGCGCAGCACGCACAGCAGGTCATTCGGCAAGGCTACAGTCGCGAGATTCAGCAGCTGAAGAAAAACCACCACGATGCCGAGAGCACCGCGCGCAGCCTGGAACGCGAGAACCGACGCCTGCGTGAACGCGTACGCAATCTCATCCATCTCAGTCAGGATGACAGCGTCGCCTTCGTGCCGCCGCAATCGGGTGCGGCAGCGGACAAGCAGCACCAGGCCGATACCGCCCGCAAGGACGCCGAGATCGACCGACTCCACAAAGCGCTGCGCCAGGAACGCGGCAAGGCCGAGCGGCTCGAGCAGCAGGTCGAACGCTTGGAGGCACTGGAAGCGGCGATCCAGTCCACGTTGCAGGGGGACAAGGACAGAACACCGGATTAACCCGGCGCCGGCAACCCGCCGTGACGGCCACGGGCCTTGGCGGCGTGAGACCGGCTGATGTCGGCTGCGCATGTAGGGATACGCGGAGCGGATCTGCTAGTCTACTGGAAAACATGCATTAAAGGCGCCTGTTCCAACCCGTGGACAGGCCGTGCCATCTGGGGAGGAGCGGACCTTGGCCACCGAAGACGTCTTTCACCGGCCGCTTCAGGATCTGCGTATTTCGGTGACGGACCGCTGCAACTTCCGCTGCGTCTACTGCATGCCGAAGGAGATCTTCGGCTCCGACTACCCGTTCCTGTCGCGGCGGGAGCTTCTCACCTTCGAGGAGATCACCCGGCTGACGCGCGTGTTCGCCGAACTGGGCGTGCGCAAGCTGCGGATTACCGGTGGTGAGCCGCTGGTGCGCAAGGACCTGCCCGAGCTCATCGAGATGCTCGCGAACATCGACGGCATCGACGACATCACCCTGACCACCAACGCCTCGCTGCTGCCCCAGCATGCCCAGGACCTGGTCAACGCCGGGCTGAACCGCGTCACCGTCAGCCTGGACGCCATCCATGACGACGTCTTCAAGGCGGTGAACGACGTCAACTACCCGGTCCAGCCGGTGCTCGACGGTATCGAGGCGGCCTCCGCCGCCGGTCTGAACCCGGTGAAGGTGAATATGGTGGTCAAGCGCGGCATGAACGAGGGCCAGATCGTGCCCATGGCGGAGTACTTCCGCCACACGCCCCACATCCTGCGCTATATCGAGTTCATGGACGTGGGCAACAGCAACGGCTGGCGCCTGGACGACGTGGTCAACGCCGCGCAGATCCGCGACACCCTGGACGAAACCTGGCCCATCGAGCCGCTGGATCCCAACTACACCGGTGAGGTGGCGAGCCGCTACCGCTACCGGGACGGCGCCGGCGAGATCGGCATCATCTCGTCGGTGAGCGAACCCTTCTGCAGCACCTGCACGCGGGCCCGCCTGGCCTCCCAGGGGCAACTGTTCACGTGCCTGTTCGGCAGTCAGGGCTTTGACCTGCGCACCCCCCTGCGCGACGAAACCGTCACCGATGCCGATCTCGCCGGCATTATCCGCGGCATCTGGCACAAGCGGCGCGACCGCTACTCGGAGCAGCGCACCAACGAGACCGCGCCGCTGCAATACAAGGTGGAGATGTCTCACATCGGCGGCTGACGGCTGCCAGTCTCGCCAGCGGCGTGCGCCTCGTCCGGCCACGCCGCGGCTCCTCCAGAAGCCATTCGGACTCCCCAATGACGCATTCGCTGAGCGTAACCCGTGAACCGGACTGGCGGCCGGATCGTACCGCGGCGCTGGAGCAGCTCAGGGCGTTCCTGCCGCGGGCGGGCAGCTACTACAAGCGATACCGCAACACCGACCCGGGGCCGGGCGAGCGCGACGGCGTGTCACTGCTGTCGCCGTGGCTTCGCCACCGGCTGGTACTGGAGTCCGAGGTGGTCGCCGCCACCCTGGAACAGCATGGCTTCCGGTCGGCCGAGAAATTCCTCCAGGAAGTCTGCTGGCGCACCTATTTCAAGGGCTGGCTGGAGCGCCGGCCCGCCATCTGGCAACGCTACCGGGCGGACGTCACGGCCCAGCGAGCCGCGCTCCGGGAACAACCCGATCGTCTCGACCACCACGAGCAGGCCGTCGCGGGACGAACCGGCATCGACTGCTTTGACGCCTGGGCCCACGAGCTCATCACCACCGGGTATCTGCATAACCACGCGCGCATGTGGTTCGCCAGCATCTGGATTCATACGCTGGGGTTGCCGTGGGCGCTGGGCGCTGACTTCTTCCTGCGCCACCTCCTGGACGGCGACCCGGCCTCGAACACCCTGTCCTGGCGCTGGGTCGCCGGGCTGCACACGCCGGGCAAGACCTATCTGGCCCGGCCGGACAACATCCAGCGGCACACGAACGGGCGCTTCCAGCCCGGTCCGCACGAGCTGGCGGCGCAGGCGGCACCGGTTGGCGACGCGGATCTGCCCACGCCCCGAACGCTGCCGGAGACGGACCGGATACCGGACCAGGCGGCGATTCTGCTCCACGAGGACGATCTCTCCGGGCTCGGGGTGCTGGACCCGTTGCCCACCGGCACCGGTCTGGCGGTTCTCTGCGCCGCCGACACCCGCTCCGACCAACCCACGGGCAGCCTGGCCCGGCAGTTCACTCACCAGGCCTGCGAACAGGCACTGACCGAGGCCGCCGAGCGCACGCAACGCCAGGCAACCAGACTGCTCAACGCAGCCGACTCGGTCGAGGCCCTCGTCGACTGGTGTCGCGAAAAGGGCATGGATCATGTCGTCACGCCCTGGGCCCCGCAGGGGCCGGTGGCCGATGTCCTGGCAGCCGCCGAGCCCGCCTTGCGGCAAGCCGGCATCCGCCTCCAGCAGGTCCGCCGGGACTGGGACAGCCTCTGCTGGCCCCATGCCACGCGTGGCTTTTTCGGGTTCTGGAAACCCGTCTCCAAGATGTTGCGCTCCGGGGAGCTGCGGCTGGCAAGTCCGTGGGGAACATGGCACCGCGGCGAGGGCTGACCGCAGCAGCAAGTCCGCAAAAACGCGATGTGCCGGGAGCCCAGAAAGCCCCGTATTGTTGCGGATGGCCATCCGGAAC
>JAWOFB010000354.1:0-4587 GCA_046482445.1 Ectothiorhodospiraceae bacterium
CACTCATTGCGGAGACAACCACAACCACGTCGTTACCCGCTTCCCGGCTCTTGATGACCTTCCGCGCCACGTCTTCGATGCGCGGCACCGAGCCCACGGAGGTGCCACCGTATTTCTGGACGATGAGGGCCATGCGTCGCTTACCTGCTCTTGGGTGAGCCGTACCTGGCGGCTGTCACCGTGTGTAAACCTGTAGCGGGCTCGGCCCGTGCCGTCCCCGCCCGCAGTCATCTTGATCGTGACCGAACCGCGCAGGCCGCGGGGTCAGAAGCAGCCTAACCCAGCTGTTCGCGGATCCAGTCCGGGACCCGCTCCATGGCCGCGGGTAGCTTGTCCGGTTCACTGCCACCGGCCTGGGCCATGTCCGCGCGACCACCACCGCGACCACCCACCTGCCCGGCTACGAAATTGACCAGATCACCGGCGCGAATGCGTTCCGTGAGATCGTCCGTCACGCCGGCTACCAGCCGCACCTTGCCGTCGTCCGCCGCGGTCCCCAGCACGATGGCCGCGCTGCCGAGCTTGTTCTTGAGCCGATCCACGGTGTCTCGTAGCGCCTTGGCATCGCCACCATCCAGCGTTGCGGCGACCACTGGTATGCCGTTGACATCAACTGCGGAGGCCGCGAGATCCCCACCTGCCTGGCTGGCCAGCTTCTGTTTCAGGCGCTCCAGCTCTTTCTCCGCTTCCCGCTGGCGCTCCAGCACCTGATCGAGACGGACCGGGATATTCTCGTGACTGGCGCGCAGTTTGTCGGCCGTCGTTCGCACCACGTCGGCCTGTTCCTGGACCCATTCCAGGGCGCGCGCCCCGGTCACCGCTTCCACCCGGCGAACACCGGATGCGACGTTCGTCTCGGCAACGATCTTGAAAAGGCCGATATCCCCGGTGCGATGCGTGTGAGTGCCACCACACAACTCGGTGGTGAACTCGCCGAAGCGCACCACGCGAACCTCGTCGCCGTACTTTTCTCCGAACAGCGCCATGGCGCCCATGTCGATGGCGTCCTGGTACGGCATCACGCGAATATCCGCCGGCTCGTTGGCGCGGATACGGGCATTGACGATCTGTTCCATGCGGTCGAGTTCCGCCGTGCCCACCGCTTCCGGGTGGGAAAAATCAAAGCGCAGGCGGTCCGGTGCCACCAGGGACCCCTTCTGATGGACGTGCCCACCAAGGCGCTCCCGCAGGACCGCATGCAACAGGTGGGTGGCGGTGTGATTCAGCCGCGTGGCCGCCCGGCGCTCGGCAGCAACCTCGGCCTGCACCGTCTGGCCGGACTCGATCCGCCCCTCGCGCACGACACCCAGGTGGCCGGTGGCGTTACCCTGCTTGACTGTGTCTTCGACCTCGAAGTGCAGGCCGCCTCCGCGAAGGATCCCGGTGTCACCCACCTGGCCACCCGCTTCGGCATAGAACGGCGTACGCTCAAGCACGACCATGCCACGGTCCCCCGCCTCCAGGGTGTTGCGAGCGCGTCCGTCCGCGTACAGCGCGGCGACGCTGCCTTCATCGGTGAGCGTGTCATAGCCGGTGAACGCCGTGGCGAGCGACAGGGCCGCGCCGCCGGCGTGGTCGGCATGGAAACGGCTGGCCGCGCGGGCGCGCTCGCGCTGGGCCTCCATGTGTTCCTCGAACCCGTCCATATCCAGGCTGTAACCGCGCTCACGAGCGATGTCCGCGGTCAGATCCACCGGGAAGCCGTAGGTGTCGTACAGCATGAACACCGTCTCACCCGGGATCTCCTCGCCGCTGCGCTTGGCAAGATCACTGTCGAGCAGCCTCAGGCCCATCTCCAGCGTTTCGTGAAACTGGGTCTCCTCACGCTCAAGCAGGCGTTCGATCTGCGCCTGGTTCTCCCGCAGCTCGGGGTAGGCCTCGCCCATCTCCCGAACCAGCGAGGGGACCAGCCGATGGAAGAACGCCTCCTCCTGACCCAGCTTGTAGCCATGGCGCACCGCACGCCGGATGATTCGCCGCAGCACGTAGCCGCGCCCCTCGTTGGCCGGGAACACCCCATCGGTGATCAGAAACGCGCAGGCGCGGATGTGGTCGGCGATGACCTTGAGCGAACTGGCTTCCAGATCCTGCGCACCAATGACCGCGGCCGCGTCCCGGATCAGGTTGCGGAACAGATCGATATCGAAGTTGGAGTGAACGCCCTGGAGGACTGCGGCCACGCGTTCCAGACCCATGCCGGTATCCACGCAGGGGCGCGGCAGGTCCGTGAGCTGCCCGTCGGCATCCCGGTTGTACTGCATGAACACCAGGTTCCAGACCTCGACGTAGCGGTCGCCGTCCTCGTCCTCGGAACCCGGCGGGCCGCCCGGTAGTTCCGGGCCGTGATCGTAGAAGATCTCGGAACACGGACCGCAAGGCCCGGTGTCCCCCATGGACCAGAAGTTGTCGTGGGCGCCGATGCGGGCGAAGCGCTCTGCGGAGACGCCGATCTCCTCGAGCCAGATGCGCGCGGCCTCGTCGTCGTCCTCAAAGACCGTCACCCAGAGCTTTTCGGGCGGGAGCTCCAGGACCTCCGTGAGAAACGACCAGGCGTACCGGATGGCATCGCGCTTGAAGTAATCGCCGAAGCTGAAGTTCCCCAGCATCTCGAAGAAGGTGTGGTGCCGGGCGGTATAGCCGACGTTTTCCAGATCGTTGTGCTTACCCCCGGCGCGTACGCAGCGCTGCGACGAGCAGGCGCGTACGTAGCCCGGGTCGTGCTGCCCCAGGAACACTTCCTTGAACGGCACCATGCCGGCGTTGGTGAAAAGCAGCGTGGGATCGTTGGCAGGAACGAGCGGGCTGCTCGGCACCACGGCATGATCGTGCCGCCGAAAAAAATCCAGAAAGGCAGCGCGCAGCTCGGCACTGGTAAACGTCATGGGAATCTCAATCCACCTTTGCCAACCGCGGGTCCGTTCCACGGGGTTCCGTTGTATCTGTCGTCCGGGCGCGTGTCGCTGCACCAGTGGCGACGATCAGCCTTGATTCATCGTCATTCATCATCCCGGGAATCGACGACCCGGTACACCTGCTCCGCCTCGAACCCCCGACCAGCCAGGAATCGCGCCTGCCGTGCGCGCTCCTTGAGGTCGGCCGGCGGCCTCGCGCCGAATCGCTTCAGTCGCGCTGCACGCGCCTGCTCCAGCCAGTCCACCGCCTGCTGATCCAGAGCGTCTTGCGCCAGCGCCTCGTCGACACCCCGTTCCGCCAGTGCCGCTCGAATCTTGACCGGCCCCTGTCCCTGCTCGCAGCGCTGGCGGACAAAGGCCTCAGCAAAACGGGCGTCGCTAAGATACCCGTCGTCGACCAACCGGTCTACAGCCTCACTGACCGCATCCGGGTCGAACCCCTGACGCTTCAGCTTGCCGGCAAGCTCCGTCACAGCATGCTCCCGACGCGCGAGTAACTGCACACCCTTCGCGTACGCGGCGTCTGCATTATCTTCGTTATCCATACCTTGTACAAGGTTGTGCACAGCCCCGGAACCGGCCGAGCTATGCTTCTGCCTCGGACGAGGAGTCAGCGGCCTCGCCCTCCTCCGGCTGCGCCTTCGGTGGCAGGACCACCTCCCGGACCTTGGATTCGATCTCGGACGCAATGGCGGGATTATCCTTCAGGAACTGGCGCACGTTGTCCTTGCCCTGGCCGATGCGCTGACCGTTGTAGCTGTACCAGGCGCCGGATTTGTCGATCACCCCGTGCTTGGCGCCAAGATCGATCAGCTCGCCTTCCCGGGAGATGCCTTCCCCGTAAAGGATCTCGAACTCCGCCTGGCGGAACGGGGGCGCCATCTTGTTCTTGACCACCTTGACGCGGGTCTCGTTGCCCACCACTTCGTCGCCCTTCTTGATGGAACCGATGCGGCGGATATCCAGACGGACGGACGAGTAGAATTTCAGCGCATTGCCACCCGTGGTGGTCTCGGGACTGCCGAACATCACACCGATCTTCATCCGAATCTGGTTGATGAACACCACCAGGGTGCCGGTGCGCTTGATATTGCCGCTGAGCTTGCGCAGGGCCTGGGACATCAGGCGCGCCTGGAGCCCCACATGGGAATCACCCATCTCGCCCTCGATCTCGGCCTTGGGCGTGAGTGCCGCAACCGAGTCCACGACGACGACATCCACGGCCCCGGAACGCACGAGCATGTCTGCGATCTCCAGGGCCTGCTCACCGGTATCCGGCTGGGATACCAGCAGTTCGTCCACGTCGACCCCCAGCTTGCCTGCGTAGTCCGGATCCAGGGCGTGCTCGGCATCCACGAAGGCCGCGGTGCCACCGGCCTTCTGGGCCTCCGCGATGACCTGCAGCGTCAGCGTTGTCTTGCCCGAGGACTCGGGCCCGTAGATCTCGGCAACCCGACCGGTCGGCAAACCACCGATCCCCAGCGCCATGTCCAGGCTCAGTGAGCCAGTTGAAATCGCGGGTACATCCTTGACGGCGGCGGCGTCGCCCATACGCATCACCGCGCCTTTACCGAACTGCTTCTCGATCTGCCCAAGGGCCGCACCCAGGGCCTTCTTGCGATTCTCGTCCATTACTCGACCTCTGGCTGTTGACGGCGGCTACCTTCCACCGCGA
>JAWOFB010000005.1:0-5849 GCA_046482445.1 Ectothiorhodospiraceae bacterium
CCGCGGTCGATGAGCACCGTGCTCGACGACGGCGTGCCCTCGTCGTCGATGTTCAGCGAACCCCGGCGTCCGGCCACCGTACCGTCATCGACGACGGTACACAGCTCCGAGGCCACCTGTTCGCCCATGCGCCCGGCGAAGGCCGATGTGCCCTTGCGGTTGAAATCACCCTCCAGCCCGTGGCCCACGGCCTCGTGCAGGAGGACACCGGGCCAGCCCGGCCCCAGGACCACGGGCATGGTTCCGGCCGGTGCCGGCACCGCCTCCAGGTTCACCAGGGCCTGGCGCACTGCCTCACGGGCGTAACCCAGGGCCTGGTCGTTGTCCAGAAAGACACCATAGCCGTGACGGCCACCACCGCCGGCGAGGCCGCTTTCGCGGCGATCGCCCTGGGCCGCGATCACGGAGACGTTCAGCCGCACCAGCGGTCGCACGTCCGCGCTCAAGCGTCCCTGGTGATCGGCCACCAGCACCACATCGTGCAGGCCGCTGAGACTGACCATCACCTGGTCAACGCGAGGATCCTGGCGGCGCGCTTCGGCGTCCACCCGGCGCAGCAGATCCACCTTGTCGGCATCGCTGAGTGATGCCAGGGGGTCATCCGCCGTATACAGATTCCGCCCGTCGCCCCGGTGCCAGGCCTGGACACCGCCACCGGCGCCGGCCCGGGCGATCGCCCGTGCCGCACCGGACGCCTCCAGCAGGGCCGGCATGACGATCTCGTCGGAGTACGCGAAACCCGTCTTCTCGCCGCTGACCGCGCGCACGCCCACGCCCTGGTCGATGGCGTGGCCACCCTGCTTGATCAGCCCGTCCTCCAGGAGCCAGGACTCGTTGCGGCTGGACTGGAAGTACAGATCCGCCGCGTCCACGTCCGGCCCCATGAGCCGGTCAAAGACATCCGCCAGCGCGTCCTCGGTGAGGCCAGTCGGCGTGAGCAAGCGTTCGGTCGCGATGGCGAGATTGGTTTCCATGACGCGTGACTCCTTCGATTAGTGGCCGCCGGCCAGTGCCCCGACCGGGTGTACGCTCCCGGGGCAGTCCAGGCGCCGGTGATCCAGCGCCGGAAAGCGCTGCCGCAGTTCCGCTGTGCGCTCCGGATCCACCTCGCCGACGACGATCCCCGAGCCACGGGCCAGGGCGTCCTGGACATTGCCCCAGGGGTCCAGCACCAGGGAGTCGCCGTGGGTCTCGCGGCCATTGACGTGGTAGCCACCCTGACCCGCCGCCACGACGCTGCACAGGTTCTCGATGGCGCGGGCCTGCAACAGCGGCCGCCAGTGGACGGCACCCGTGCGCGCGGTGAAGGCCGACGGTACGGCGAAGATTTCCGCCCCTTGGGCCATCATCACCCGGTAGAGTTCCGGGAAGCGCAGGTCGTAGCACACCGACAGACCCAGCCGGCCGCAGGGCGTCGACACCGTCACAACGCTGTCGCCGGGCTCCAGGGTCGCCGACTCCTGATACGCGGGTTCACCGCTGACCTGGACATCGAACAGGTGGATCTTGTCGTAGCGCGCGACCCGCGCGCCGGTGTCGTCGTACACCACACACGCCGCGCGCGCCCGCTCGGGTTCACGCCCCGCCAGCGGGATGGTGCCACCGACCAGCCAGACACCGTGCCGGGCAGCGGAGCGCGACAGGGCCTGCTGGATGGGGCCGTCACCGTCGGCCTCCACATGGGCCAGCTTATCGGTCTCCGCGCGGCCCATGATGGCGACGTTCTCGGGCAGGACCACCAGCCGCGCGCCGGCAGCGGCGGCCATGCCCACGAGCCGATCGGCCTCGTACAGATTGGCGGCCACCTGGGGGCCGGACGCCATCTGAACCGCCGCCACCCGGGCACGTTCGCTGTCAGATCGGGTCATGTCCTCGCCTCGACGTCACCATCCCGTGCACGTGAATCCCAGAGCGCGATTGTACGCCACGGCCAGGGCAACGTCTGCGTCACCCACCCGGGAGGAGTCCGTTGCCGGAGATGGACTCGAGTTGCGGATCGTGCCACGGACCGGTGAGCCGATATCGCACGGCCGCAACGTCGTTGACCGAGCCACCGAGGACTTGCTCCGCCAGGAACATGGCCGCCGCACCCGGCGGACCGCCCACGAGCCCCCCCAGCACCGGCAGTGTCGTGGACGCCTTGGGCGTGACGGTCAGGACCTGGTCGTAGACGCGCTCGGCCACGTCCACCACTCCGGCAGCATCCACGCGCGCAGACGGGCCCTCCATGAACAGGGCCTCCGGCGTTGCCTGCCCCTCGGCAATCCGGAACCGGGCCTCGATTCGATCAAAGGCGAAGCCCGACTCCACCACGTCACCGAACTCCAGTGCCAGGCGCCGGGGCAAATGGGCAATGCTCAGCAGGCCGAACACGCGTCCCGGACCCGGTTCCACCTGGGTTAAATGCCCGTCGCGCACCGTTAACTCCACCTGGCCATCGAGTGTCTCGAGCTCAGGGGGCCAGGGGGGCGCCGCCACCTGCCCGGAGATGTCCCCTCGCCCGCGCCCACCGCGCATGATGTCCCGATACCCCAGACCGGACAGCAGCGCGCCCATGTCCTGACTGCGAACGCGCAGTTGCAATTGCGTACGGTGATCGGGATCGCGCCACCAACCGCCCGTGCCCCGAATCCGGTGGTTGGCGCCGGTGAGCCGCAGCGGGTCCAGGCGGTATCCGGACTCGGTGCTGCGCCCGGTGATACGCACGCGACCCAGTGGCCGGCCGGCCACAACCAGGCGGTCGATCCGCAGGCGCAGGTCGCGTAGAGCGGCCGGATCGACATCGGCGAGACGATCATCCGGCGTCGCCTCTGGGTCGACGGTATCCGCGCCGGGCAGTGACAAGGCCAGGTAATCCAGTTCCACGGCCGCGACACGCTCGGGGTCGCGCGGCCAGTCCACACGACCGCGCAAATCCTCGCCGCTGAACGCCAGACGCCAGCCGGATTCTTCGCGCTGAGCCGTCACGGACTGGTCGGACCACGCAAGCCCCCCGGCCCGCAGGTTGCCCACGGTCACGTCGAAGCGGTCCGGCTGAATCCCCGCGTCCGCGCCGGAGTGGCGTGTTAGCCAGCGACGCCAGGCCACGACATCCAGCTCCGGCGTCTGCCCGCTGACGCGCAGGCGACCGTCTGGGGGCAGCTCCGCGGGCGCCCCGCCGAGGCGGAATCCCGCGGCGCCGATGCCGCCGCCCGGCGCCAGCGCTGCCTGGACGGCAAAGCGCTCCCCGTAGCGCAACTGCAACGGGCCCGGGCCGTCCTCGCCCAGCGCTGTTGTCGCGGTCACCGGGATGCGCGTATCAGCGGCCTTGCCCAGGGGAGCGGGGGCATTCACGGCTAATCCGTCGAGATCCGTTGTCGCCTGCAACGCGACATCGCTGTCGCCGGCACGATCGAACGGCGGCAGCGTCGCCGACAGGCTCGCCGCCGTGGTGCCCGCAAGCGTGCCGGACTGGATCCCCGCGAGCGCTGCCAGGCGCTCGCCGGGGAGCCCTGCCAGATCCAGGTCGGCGCGAATGCGCGGGCTCTCGTCGTCGGCGGGATCGGTTGCGGCGCTGAATGTAACGTCGGATCCAAGGACGCGTCCGGTCACCGCATCGGCGCTCAAACCCCGGCGGTCGAAACGCAGGGAGCCGTCGATCCCGGTGACCGCCAGCTCCTGTCCCGTCAGGCGCAGGGCACCGTTGTTTAGAGTCAACCGACCGTTGACCCGGGGCGGACCGGAGCCATCCAACGGCAGGCCCAGCGCCAGGTCCAGTCCGTGCTCTCCCGTGAGGCCGAGTGACGGCAGTGCCGCCATGGTCTCGCTGGCTGGCGGCATGGCGCGCAGGAAATCCAGATACGCCTCGCCGGGCCCGGACACTCGCCCGCGAATGACCAGATCGTCCGCGCCCAGGGTGTCGATTCCGGCACGTGCGCGCCGAATCCGAGCCTCGCCAACGCGGCCATGGGCGGCCGCAATCGCCATGCTGCGCCCACGGAAGTGCAACCGCCCGGAGAGCCCCGTGAGCGCGGGCCAGTCCGGGTGGTAAGCCAGGCCGACATCGGCCACGGCCGCGCGCAGATCGAAGACGCCGCCGCCGTCATCGTACGGGAAGGCATCCACGGGCCCTTCGAGCCGCAGCTCCGCGGTCGCCAGGGTACCGCTGCGGATGCTCTCGTCGAGCCAGGCCAGCACGTCCGGCGGCATCACCCCGGCGGGCAGATAACGCTCCAGGCGCTCGACATTGTCGTCGGTACCCTCAAGGCGGGCCCGGACTGCCAACTCCGGGGCAGCGTCACCGTCCTGCTCGGCGCTGCCCCGGCCGGTGAGTTTGCCCACGCCGTTGGCGATTGCCAGGTGCGGTACGTCCAGCCGCCAGCCATGGTCCGTCAGCTCACCCCGAGCCTGGGCGCGAACCGTCCGGAACACCAGCCGTTCCCGGAACATCCCGGGCACAATGGCACTGCCGTCGCGCGCCTCAGCGGTCAACTCCGCGACACCTGCGGCGACACCTCCCGGCAGGTCGGCCCAAACGGACACGCTCCCGCCAACCGCAACCGGCGCCGATCGCTCGGGCGCACCCAGCAGTTCCTCCATGAGCGCCGGTCGCACCCCTTCGCCGTGCGCGTAGGCCTCCAGGCTGCCGTGGCGCAGCGGCGCAGTGGCGTCCTCCGGCCAGTGCAGTACAAACCGCGCACGCTCGCCCCAGGCGCCCGGGAGATCCGCCACCCCCGCCAGACGGCGTTCGCCGGCCTTGGTGTCCAGTCGGGCATCGATATTGGCCACGCGGCGCTGTTCACCCAGACGCCGGTCATCGAGGATGACGTCACTGTCGGTCAGGCGGATCGCACCGGATTTCGCCATGAGCGCATCCAGCAGCCCGCGATTGCGGATTTCCAGGTCCACTCCGGCGGTCCGGAGATTGCCGTCGCGCTCGCGCATCAGGACCACCCGGCACTCTGCCAGGGTCAGCTCCCGGAAGCGGGGCTCACCGGCGACCAGGCTGTCGAGCAGGTCCAGATCCACTTGCAACCGCGGCACGGCCAGGGCGTCATCGCTGCCTCCCAGCCGGACACCGGCGAGATCCAGAACGATCTCGCGCCCGCGCCAGGCCACGTCCAGTTCGTCGATGGCCACCGGGTGGTCCAGGGCCGCGGCAATGCGCGCGGCCACGGCATCCGGATTCTGGGACAGATAGAAGGCAAGCCCGTGCAGCGCCGCGGCGGCCAGGGCGATCAGGGCCAGCAGTGCGACCAGCCCGGTCGCGGCGCAACGGCAGGCAAAACGCAGACAGTTTCCAATGGACACGTGCCAATTCCCTCATGGGCTCGGCAGGGTCGGTTACATCAATACCACGTCGAACTGATCCTGGGCGTACAGCGGCTCGGCCTGGAAGCTCACCCGGCGTCCGATGAACTCCTCGAGCTCGGCAACGCTCTGGCTGTCTTCGTCGAGCATGCGGTCCACCACCGGTCGCGCGGCAATGACCAGCAACTGGTCCGGCTCGAACTGACGGGCCTCACGGATGAGCTCCCGGAAGATCTCGTAACAGACAGTCTCGGGCGTCTTGACGAAGCCGCGACCGTCGCAGGCGGGGCACGGCTGGCAGAGCAGCTGCTCCAGCGACTCACGCGTGCGCTTGCGCGTCATCTCCACCAGTCCCAGGGGCGAGACGGTACTGATGTGCGTGCGCGCGTGGTCTTTCTCCAGGCTTTTCTCCAGCGAGCGCAGCACTTGGCGACGGTGTTCAGCTTCCTTCATGTCGATGAAGTCGATAATGATGATACCGCCGAGATTGCGCAGCCGCACCTGCCGGGCGATGGCCTGGGTGGTGCAAGCCCGGTTAATTCGTCATGGCGCAACTGGCA
>JAWOFB010000035.1:0-6907 GCA_046482445.1 Ectothiorhodospiraceae bacterium
GGGACCTGCTGCTCGGCGTCATCCGTGGTCAGGCGCCGGGATTCGTCCGCCGGCGGGTCCGGCTGCTGGCGCGGGGAGGCCGAGACCAGATCGCTCATGTCGCGCGGGTCGGTGAGCAGGGAGCTGGGCTCGGTGGGCCGCATGGCCTCCTCGGCGGAGCCGCCGCCCTGCTGGTCCTCCGGTGCCAGGAAATCGTAGTCCTCGGGGGTCTCCTCGGAAGGTGACTGGGCGAGCGTGATCTCGATCAGCGGCGGTGGCTCCGGGGAACCCTGCTCCATGGTGAAGCCCACGCCGAGGATGACGGCGGCGTGCACGGCCGCGGCCACGAACAGGGTTACGCCGAGCCGTTCCCCGGGATTGCTGCCTGGGTTGATCATGCGGCGGTTGTCGCTGGTGGTTGCGGTCCTTGGCGTAGCTGCCGTAGCAGCCCAGCGGCCAGCATACCATTGACGCAGCCGGTGGCGATCGCCGCGGTCATGAGAACGGGTAACAGCACCGGCAGTGCCGGATGGGGCACCAGCCACAACCAGGCGAGCAGGAACTGGCCAGCGATGTGAGCCAGGGCAGCGAGCACGCTCAGCCCCAGCGCGCCAATGCCGGGCAGACGCGCCGCCGGTGCCAGGACACCGGCGGCTGCCAACGCACCGGTGAGGCTGAGCAGAAAGGTTGGCGACAGGAACGTGCCCAGGAGCAGGCCGCCAGCGACAACGCGCAGCAGTGCGACCCAAGCGGCGGCAGCCCAGCCGTACCGGCACAGGACCACCACCACGACCACGTTGGCCAGACCCGGGCGGATGCCCGGGATCGGGCTGGGCAACACCGCCTCGGCGACATGGATGGCCGCGGCCAGGGCGGCCAGGTGGGCGATCAACAAATCCCGGCGGGTGGGCGTCAGCGTGCGCGTCATGGCGTGATTTCCGCAGCGATGATCCCGAGCAGGCTGCTAGTACGTGGTGCCGTCGAGGCCATTGTCACCGGCAACCGCGACGACCACCTGGTTAGGCAGGCAGACTGCGGTGGCGCCGGGCCGGCGCAACCAGCCGCGACGCACGCAGAGCTTCCGGGGTCCGGGGGACGCGGTCACCCGGACCCGGCCGTCGCGCACCCGGATGCGGGTGGTGCCGAGCGGGCCCGTGACCTGGTGCTCACCGGCCTTCGACAGGTCCAGTCGCAGGACAGTCTCGCCGGCGACCTGGACCGTGGCGCGACGGGGCTCGGCTTGATTCGTGCCGCCCCAGAGTGTCGCGTACAGCGCACCGACGCCGATCACCGCCAGGGCCAGGATCAGCCCGTCGATGCGTGTCATGGCAGGCTGACGGTTACGACCTCATCGGCAACCGTGTCACTGGCCTCAAAGCGCTTTGCCATGCCCGGCATGGCCCGTATCGACCGATCCGGCCGGACCACCAGGACTCGATCCAGATCGAGCTGGCTCGCGAGTTCTTGCCAGTTGTCCGGCCCGGCGATGAGCAGTGCCGTTGCGGCCGCGTCCGCCTTCGCCGGATCCTCCGCTAGCACGGTGACCGCGCGCAGGCCGCGGGCCGGGCGACCCGTGCGTGGGTCCAGAACGTGGTGGTAGCGGGTGCCCTCGTGCTCGAAGCCGCGCTCGTAGTCGCCGGTGGTAAACGCCGCCTCGTCACGGTGCACCGCCAGCTCGCCCAGGAGCTCGCCCTGGGTGGGGTTGCGCACGCCGATGCGCCACGCCCGCCCGCCGGGTTGCCCATACGTGACCAGGTCACCACCGGCATTGACGATGGCGGCATCCGGTTCGGCCTCCGCAATGCGCCGGCGGACCTGCGCCAGGGCGATCCCCTTGGCAACACCGCCGAAGTCCATCTGCCAGTCGCGGCGGTCGCTGCGCAGCTCGCGCCCGTCGCGCTCCAGGTCCGCGACGCTGGGCCGGTTGTCGCGCCATTCCGCCAGTGCCTCGTCGCCCGGTGGTTCGGCGTCATCCGCCGGCTCCTGGTGGAAGCCCCAGAGCCGCACCAGGCCGCCCACCGCGGGGTCGAAGCGGTAGTCGGTGGCGCGCGCCAGTGGCAGGCCCCGGTCGAATAACGGCAACAGGGGCTCGGGGATGGTGGCTTCGCCATTGTCGTTGAGACTGGCGTTGAGCTCCGTCAGCGGGCTCGTCTGCCACGCGTGCCAGGTCTCGTGGCGCGTCTGGAGTTCGTCCTCGATGGTCGCCAGCAATGGCTCGGCATCCTCGGCCGCAAGCCCGTAGAGGCTGATATCGACCAGCGTGCCGAAGACCATGACGCGCTGGTGGTGGACCTGGCTGTCGCCGCCGCAACCGGCGACCAGGGTCAACCCGAACAGGCAGGCGGCCAGCCGCGTCCCGATCCTAGTCCCGGTCTGCCACGGTCGAGCCCTCATGGGCGCTCCGCCAGCCGGTCGATGAGCCGGCCGCCGATGTCGCTGCCGTCGGCGGCGTCGAGTTCACGCACGCAGGTTGGACTGGTGACATTGATTTCCGTCAGCGAATCCCCGATGACATCCAGCCCGGCAAAGCGGATACCGTGAGCCAGGAGGCTGGGGGCCACCTGGGCGCAGATCCAGCGGTCCCGGTCACTCAGGGGCACACTCTCGCCGCGCCCGCCGGCTGCCAGGTTCCCGCGGGTCTCGCCGGCGGCCGGGTGTCGGGCGAGGGCCCGTTCCACCGGCTTCCCGTCAATGACCAGGATGCGCTTGTCGCCGTCACGGATGCCGGCAAGATAGCGCTGGGCCATGATGAACCGCCGTCCCTGGTGGGTCAGCGCGTCCATGATCACGGTGGTGTTGGGGTCGCCATCGCTGACGACGAAAATGGAATCGCCGCCCATACCGTCCAGGGGCTTGAGAACGGCCTTGCCGTGCTCGCTGATAAACGCGCGGATGCGCGCGGGGTCGCTGGTTACCAGCGTAGCGGTGCAGCACTGCGGGAACTGGGCGATGGACAGCTTCTCGTGGATGTCGCGCAGGGCTCCTGGACGATTCACGACATGCGCGCCTTCACGCTCGGCCAGTTCCAGGATGTGGGTCGCGTGGGTAAAGGCGGCGTCAACCGGTGGATCCTTGCGCATGAGAATCACGTCGAGCTCAGCGAGCGCGCGGCAGGTGCCGTGGCCCAGGCTGTACCAGTCGCTGGCGTCATCGGCGACGGTCAGCGGCTGCAGGTTGCCGCAGGCGGTGCCGTCGCGCAGGAACAGGTCACCGAGCTCCAGGTAGCTCAGACTCCAGCCGCGCTTCTGGGCGGCGAGGAGGAGTGCCAGAGTGGTGTCTTTGCGCGGCTTGATGCCTGCCATGGGGTCCATGACAACGCCGAGCTGCAGGGGCATGGGGCTGACTCCTTGGGAGGGTGGGTGGCGGTTTTCCCCTCAAGCGATGACGTTCACAGTTTCGGCGCGATCGGTGCTGGTAGTCTCACGGTGAACAATGCCGAGGTATCTGGCGGGCCGCGTTCGACTCCGGTGCCGATGCCCGGGTGTCATTCTGGCGCCGCTGATGTTCGTATGTTACACAGGGCTCTACACGAGAAGAAATGGCGAGCCCGCCGACATCCGTTACCGGCGGCAGAGCACGCATGGGGGAGCTGGTGGACAAGGAAACCGCACAGGACAATCTCTCGGGTCTGAAAGTGATGGTCATTGATGACAGCAAGACCATCCGACGGACTGCGGAGACGCTTCTGAAAAAAGAGGGCTGCGAGGTCATCACCGCCAACGATGGCTTCGAGGCGCTGGCGAAGATTGCGGATCTCAAGCCGGAGATCATCTTCGTGGACATCATGATGCCGCGGCTCGACGGCTATCAGACCTGCGCCCTTATCAAGCACAACGCGATGTTCCGGGAGACACCGGTGATCATGCTCTCCAGCAAGGACGGGCTGTTCGACCGGGCACGCGGACGGATCGTCGGGTCGCAGCAGTACCTGACCAAGCCGTTCACGCGCGAGGAGCTCCTCGGGGCGATTAAGGATCAGTTGAATCTGGCCGCATGAGCCAGCGCCCGGGTTCAGTGGCCTTGTGGCGCCGGTGTGTCCGGCCGTCGTATACCATTTCCAATTCAGTGAACGGGAGATCGATTGCATGACCCGGGTTCTCATTGTCGATGACTCGCCCACGGAGACCCATGTTCTCCGGGAGATGCTGGAGAAGCATGACTATCAGGTGTCCGTGGCCGATAACGGCGAGGACGGGCTGAAGATCGCGCAGGAAATGGCGCCGGATGTCATTCTCATGGATATCGTCATGCCCGGGGTCAACGGCTTCCAGGCCACCCGCAAGCTTTCCAAGGATCCGGCCACGGCCAGTATCCCGGTGGTGATCATCAGTACCAAGGACCAGGATACGGACCGGATCTGGGGCTTGCGCCAGGGTGCGCGGGACTACATCAGCAAGCCCGTGACCGAGCAGGAGCTCCTGGAGAAGATTCAGGGCGCCCTGCAGGGGTAGGTGGCGATGGCGGCAACCGCGTTTAACGCGCTGCGCGAGCTGGAGCGCCTGGGCCTGGAGCGCGGTGCGGATTTGCCTGCGCAGGAAGAGCCCGGCGAGGACTGGGTCGGGATCGGATTCCGCCTGGGGGCTCGGCGCCTGGTGGCGCCCATGACCGATGTCGTCGAGCTCCTGAAATATCCGGACCTCGCTCCCGTGCCCCGGACCAAGAGCTGGGTGCGGGGGATGGCCAATATCCGGGGTACGCTGCTGCCCGTGATGGATCTCAACGGCTTCCTCGGTGACCACGGCTCCAGTCTGACGCGCTTGAGCCGTGTGCTCGTGGTGCCCATCGAGAATGCGTACACCGGAGTTCTAGTGGATGAAGTGCTCGGAATGCGCCACTTTCCGAAAGACAATCTGCGGTCGGCGCCGGCAGCGGTGGACGCGATCGTCGCCCCGTACGTCACGGGGGAGGTGACAGACCAGGGCGAAGCCTGGCTGATCTTCAGTCTGCGGGCTTTGGTGGATGACCCGCAGTTCCTGATGGTTGCCAGCTAGAAGACCCTGACGAACCCGCGAGTTGCAATCGGGCCAGCCATGCCCGGCACCGTGGGCTGATATTGCTTTGGAGGGGAAAAAAACCATGATGGGTGGGCAGAATCTGGGACCGGCTGGGAGGATTCCCCAGGTTGTCACCGTTTTAAGCGGCCTCGTCGTCGCCGCCATTGTTCTGATGGTGGTGAGCTTTGGGTATTCCGCGTACTACGCACGCTTCGACGCCGAATACCTGGAGCGCGCCGAGGCTGTTCGGGTGCTGGGTCAGACGCTGGCCAAGAACGCCTCCGAGGCGGCCAACGGCAATACCGACGCCTTCTTCCAGCTCCAGGATGCGCGCGACGACCTCGCCGGGCACGTGGACGTGCTGGTCAACGGCAATCCCGAGACCGGATTGCCACCCACCGCGAGCCAGGGTGAGGACGCCGAGCAGGCGCTCACCCAGATGCGCCGTCCCTGGGACACCGTGAATGACAACACGGACACCATTCTCGAGAGGCGTGAGCAGGTCGTGACTGTGAATCGCCTTGCCGAGCAGTTCCGTGGCTCGGTGCCGCGGCTTCAGCGCAGCATTACCCAGATCGGGGAGAGGTTTGACGACTCCGGCGCGTTTTCCGCGGAACAGGGCTACTACCTGAGTCAGATGTCGGTGAATGCCGAGCGTATCCGTCGCAATACCGGCGCCATGCTGCGCGGGGGGATGGGGAACCTCACCGCCGCCGACCGCCTCGGCAGCAGCAGCGAGTCGCTGCGTGGCATTCTCGATTCGCTGCTGGGGGATGGACCGGTGGATGTCGAGCCCATCGACAATGCCGAGGCGCGCGAGCAGCTTCGCAGCATCGACGAGAACTTCAGTACCGTCGAATCCCAGATCAGTCAGATCATCGAGGAGTCACCGGACCTGTTCGAGGTGCGCGACGCTTCGGAGAGTATCTTCACCGATTCCGAGCGCCTGGAGAGCACCACCGAGACGCTGCTCGGGGTCTATCGCGACCTCCCGAACCAGCGGCTGGTTCAGGAGTGGCAGGGTTTTGCCTTTGGCGGTCTGGCCCTGGTGCTGCTTGTGGGTCGCGGATTCGCGACACGCATTCAGGCTCGGCGCGAGCTGGCGGCTTCCGAAGAAGAGAAGCGCAAGGCGGACGAGGAGCAGCGCAAGAACCAGCAGGCCATCCTGGATCTGCTCGACGAGATCCAGGGCCTGTCCGAGGGTGACCTGACGGTGCAGGCGTCGGTGAGCGAGGCCTTCACAGGGGCGATCGGTGACGCCTTCAACGACGCCATCGATGCCCTGCGCAATCTGGTAATCACCATCAACGATACCTCGGTGCAGGTGTCCTCGGCGGCGCAGGAAACGCAGGCGACCGCCATGCACCTGGCCGAGGCCTCGGACCACCAGGCGCACCAGATCACGGCCGCTTCCGCTGCCATCAATGAGATGGCTGTATCCATCGACGAAGTCTCCAAGAACGCCGACGAGTCGGCCGAGGTGGCGCAGCGTTCGGTGGACCTGGCGACCCGCGGCGGCGAGACCGTGCGCAAGACCATCGATCAGATGGATTCGATCCGCGAACAGATCCAGGAGACCTCCAAGCGGATCAAGCGGCTGGGCGAGTCGTCCCAGGAAATCGGCAACATCGTCGAGCTCATCAACGACATCGCCGACCAGACCAACATCCTGGCCCTGAACGCATCCATCCAGGCCGCCATGGCCGGGGAAGCGGGTCGCGGCTTCGCGGTGGTCGCCGACGAAGTCCAGCGCCTCGCCGAGCGCTCGGGTAACGCCACCAAGCAGATCGAGGCACTGGTCAAGACCATCCAGACCGATACCAACGAGGCGGTCATCTCCATGGAGCAATCCACCTCGGGCGTGGTCAGCGGTGCCCACCAGGCCGAGGAGGCGGGCGAGGCCCTGCGCGAGATCGAGTCCACGTCCCAGCAGC
>JAWOFB010000060.1:0-2691 GCA_046482445.1 Ectothiorhodospiraceae bacterium
CGTTCGCCGGCGGGGCATGGCCCTCCTGGTCACTGCCGAAGTACAGGGTCGTATGCGGGAACGGGATCTCGATCCCGGCGGCGTCCAGATGCTTCTTGACCAGCCGGTTGTAGGCGCGTCCGACGGTCCATTGCATGCCCGGCTGCGTCATGATGCGCACCCGGATCCGCACGGAGCTGTCCGCGAACTCGCTGATGCCGTCGATCTCGACGTCGCCCATCACCTGCGACGCCATCGCCGGATCGTCCATCAGATCGCGGAAGGCCGCGATGAGATACGACACGACCTGGTCCGTGTCCTCGCGGTAGGCCACGCCGTAATACTCAACGTGATAGGCGAAATCGCGATTGTAGTTGGACACGGTGTCGACCGCGGAGAAGGGCACGAAGTGGAACGTGCCCGCGAGATCGCGTAGCCCGACCGAGCGGATGCCGACGGTCTCGGCCGTGCCGCTGATGTTACCGGCAGTCACCCAGTCTCCCGTGTTGATGGAGTTCTCCAGCTGGATGAAGACGCCCCCGATGATGTCCTTGACCAGGGTTTGCGCACCGAAGCCCAGGGCCACCCCGATCACGCCAAGGCCTGCGAGCATCGGCCCGACACTGATCCCGATTTCGGCAATCAAGACCATCACTGTGATCACGATCAGAACCACTCCCAGGGTATTGCGGAACAGGGGGAGCAGGGTCTGTCGCTGGGCACTGGGCTCGGCCGTGCCCGATTCCGGGCTCAGCGAGGAATCGATCCAGCTGGCCAGCCCGATCCAGACGGCGATGGCGGCCACGAGGATCACCCCCAGCGTTACGACAGTCGCCACCACCTGCCAGCCTGCCCCGGTCGCCAGCCACTGCCGCAGATCGAACGCGTGCCAGGCGTCGAGCACCACGGCGAACACGAGCACGCCGATAATGATGTGCATCGCCTGTAGTCCGCGGGGGACGAAGGCGTTGAGCCGCACCTCGGCTTGCGGCAGCTTCTCGCGCACGAACTCGGGCAACGGCACCCCGCGGCGGATGGCGCGTCCGATCAGGACGCTGGTAACGACGCCGAGCCCGATGGCGACCAGGGTCTGAAGGGTCGCCGTGACCATCAACGGCAGGGCCCGTTCCGGGCGGATGAGCAGGGCCACCGCGAGCGCGGTGAAGTAGGCGATCGCGACCAGGTGCCACAGGTGGGCGAGGAGGCTGAGCGTAAGGCGTGCGGCGCCGGCCTGCGCGCGCTGCGCCGCTGCCTCCAGCCGGTTGCGGGCCTTGCGTCGGCTTCGCCACAGGACCGTCACGGCGTAGGTGAAGCCGAGCACCACCACGAGCACGTAGACCGCCTGGCCCAGCCCGGGCCCGACGAGGTCGGCGACGAGCGGCACGACCAGCAGGAGGCCGTAACCGACGAAGGCCACCAGGCGGGTCAGGAACCCTTGCCAGTAGGCGGCGTCCGCCGCCTCGAGTGGAAAGAGGCGCAGCCCGTCGTCGCGCTTGGCGAACACGAGGCGCAGCGCGACCCTGCCGCCCTCGACCGCGACGAATGCGGTCAGGAAAAGCGACATCGGCGCGTTGACCGAGCCCGGCTCACCGAGCACGAACAGCGCCACCCCCCAGCCGCCGAGCCACGCCACGGCGACCCCTGTGGCGTCGATGGCGCCCGTGATCCCGGCGCCGGCCAGGCGGCGCAGTAGCTGCGTGCCCGCTTTGCCGTCCAGCACCCAACGATCGGCGCGGCTGTAGGGCAGTCGACCCAGCCAGCGCAGCGCGAAGGAAAGCGCCAGCGTGCCACCAATCAGGAGGCCCAGCTGCAGTGCCGCCGCGCCCACGGCGCCCCAGTTCACCGCGCCGGGCAGCGCCAGCCCGGTCACAGCAGCCACCGTATCGCGGAACTGGGCGGCGACCGCCTGGGCGGTCGTCCGGGCCGCGCTCGCGATCTGCTCGGCCAGCCCGGGCTCGGGTGCGGCCTCGGCCTCTGCCGGGCCCCGCTCCGCCTCCATACGCCGCAGATCCTCGATGAGGCGCTGACGCGCTTGTTCGTCCTCCAGCACATCGGCTAGCGCCCCGGGCGAGGACTGGACCGGCTCGGATGGGCCATTGCCGGAGCCGGCCTCCTGGGCCGCGAGCGGTGGAACGGCCAGGACAGCGGCGAACGCGAGTGCAGCCATTATCGTTCGAAAGAAGCGGGTCCGGGGTTGCAAGAGGCCTCCAGTCGCGGTGCCAGGCGAAGTCCAATCGCCACGAATTGTCGCCGAGGAGGTCGCCCGGACCCCCTGAGCCTGTTTCTCAGCCGGCGGCAAGCCCGATTTCCACGACCACCGCGCCATTGGCCTCGACCTCAATGGGCGCCATCCACCGTACGCGACCGGGCTCGATCGCCGGGGCCTCGCCCCCGCTCACGATAAACTGGCGGACGGCGTCGGCGCGGGCCTGCGCCAGGGCTTCGAGCTCCTCATCGGTGACGGTCTGGGCGGCAGCCACTTCCGTGGCCAGGTGCTCACGGTAGGCGGTGGCGTCGAATCCCGGCGCCTCATCTTCCCCTTCGGAGGTAAAGCGCTCGCGGACATCGGCGAGGGTCCGCTGCGGATACCGATCGGCAAACATCGCCTCCAGCGTCTCGCTGGTTTCGGCGGCCGTCAGGCTCGGGTCGGCAACGGGCCCGGGCCGCCATGGTCGAGCGGCTGGACCAGGCGGGTATCGGCGTTGCCAACCC
>JAWOFB010000202.1:0-10810 GCA_046482445.1 Ectothiorhodospiraceae bacterium
CTCGGCGGGCGCGAGCTGAACTACTCCTCGGATATCGACCTGATCTTCGGCTATGCGGCGCCGGGCGAGACCGACGGCGAGCGCCGCAGCCTGGCCAACGAGCAGTTCTTCACCCGGCTCGGTCAGAAGGTGATCAACACGCTCAACGCCCAGATGGTGGACGGCTTCGTCTTCCGCGTTGACATGCGCCTGCGGCCGTACGGTGACTCCGGGCCGTTGGTGATGCATACGGACCAGCTGGAGACGTATTACGAATCCCACGGACGCGAGTGGGAGCGCTACGCCATGATCAAGGCGCGCGTGATCGCCGGCGACACGGAGGCAGGTGATGCGCTTCTCCAGGCGCTGCGCCCCTTCGTCTACCGGCGCTATCTGGACTTCGGGGCGCTGGAGTCCCTGCGCGAGATGAAGGCCATGATCGCGCGGGAGGTGGAGCGTCGGGGCCTGGAGCACAACATCAAGCTGGGCGCCGGCGGCATCCGCGAGGTGGAGTTCATCGGCCAGGCGTTCCAGTTGATCCGCGGCGGGCGCGAGCGCGGCCTGCAGGAGCGCAGCATCCTGCGTGTCCTGGAGTACCTGGGCCGGACGAATGCCCTGCCCGGGTTCGCCGTGCGCCAGCTCCTGGAGGGGTACGAATTCCTGCGCCGGGCCGAGAACCGGCTGCAGGCGATCAAGGACCAGCAGACCCACGTGCTGCCGGACGACCCGGTGGACCGCCAGCGCGTCGCCCACGCCATGGGCTGCGATCACTGGGAGTCCTTCGTCGAGCGCCTGGCCGAGGCGCGCCGGCACATCCACGATCACTTCGAGCAGGTCTTCGCCGCGCCCCAGGCCGAGCCCGGCGGCGATGCCGAGCAGCCGGAGCTGGGTGATGTCTGGCGCGAGACCGTTACCGGCGCCGACGCCGAGGCGGCTTTCGCCGCCAACGGCTTCGAGACGCCGGCGGATTCCCTGGGGCGGCTGGACCGGTTCCGCAACAGTTCCCACTGCCGCGCCCTCACCGAAACCGGGCGCGAGCGGCTGGATCGGTTGATGCCGTTACTGCTCGGGGCCGTCGCCGCCGCGCAGCGGCCGGATGCCACCCTGGCGCGGATCCTTGATCTGCTGGAGGCGATTGTCCGGCGCACCGCTTATCTGGCCTTGCTCGTGGAACACCCCATGGCGCTGTCGCAGCTGGTCAAGCTGTGTTCCGCGAGCCCGTGGATCGCCCGCCACCTGTCCCTGTACCCCATGCTCCTGGACGAGCTACTCGACCCGCGCCGGCTGTACGCCCCGCTGCGGCGGCAGGCCCTGGCGCAGGAGCTGCGCGAGCGCCTGGATGCCGCCCCCGGCGACGACCTGGAACAGCGCATGGAGGTGCTGCGGCAGTTCAAGCAGGCCAACACCCTGCGCGTCGCCGCCTCGGACGTAGCCGGCATGACCCCGCTGATGGTGGTCAGCGACTACCTGGTGGACATCGCGGAAGTCGTGCTCGCCGAGGTGCTGGAGCTGGCCTGGAGCCATCTGGAGGCCCGCCACGGCCGCCCCACCGAGGAGCACGACGGCGTGGTGGCATACCCGGGGTTCGCCATCATCGGCTACGGCAAGCTCGGTGGGCTGGAGCTGGGTTACGGCAGTGACCTAGACCTGGTGTTCCTCCACGACAGCGTGCGCGATGACGGCGTGACCGACGGCGACCGGCCCGTGGACAACAGCGTGTTCTTCATGCGGCTGTCCCAGCGCATCATCCACATCCTCGGCGCCACCATGGCCGGCGGCGTGCTCTATGAGACGGACACTCGCTTGCGGCCCAGCGGCCGCGCCGGACTGCTGGCGAGCAGCGTGCGCGCCTTCCGCGAGTATCAGCGGGAGAGTGCCTGGACCTGGGAGCACCAGGCCCTGGTGCGTGCGCGCTGGGTGGTTGGTACGCCCGCGGTGGGTGAGGCCTTCGAGGCCATCCGTCGCGAGACCCTGGCGGTCGCCCGCGACCCGGCTGCAACCCGCCGCGCCGTGCGCGACATGCGTGAGCGCATGCGCGCGCAAAAAGGGCTGGGAGACCCGCAGCAATTCCATATCAAACAGGACCGTGGCGGTATCGCCGACATCGAATTTATGGTCCAATATGGCGTCCTGTCGGGGGCTGTGGAAGCGCCGCAACTGCTGCGTTACACGGACAATATCCGCCTGCTGGGCGAGCTCAGTGACGCCGGCTGGATCGGCCGCGACGACACTGCGCTGCTGGTGGATGCCTACCGCGCCTACCGGGCGCGTGTCCACGCGCTGACGCTGCAGGAAGAGTCGCCGGTGGTGCCGGCGGAATCCCTGGCCCCGTATCACGAGCCGGTGGCTGCCATCTGGCACCGGCTCATGGACGAAGACTGACCCCGAAGCGGCGGCTACAGCGACAGAGCCCGCGCCAGCGGGCCCAAGGCGGAGGAGATTCCGGATGGGTATGGAGGATCGTGACGGCGTGATCTGGCTCGACGGGGCGTTCGTGCCCTGGCGCGAGGCACGCGTGCACGTGCTCACGCACACGCTCCACTACGGCATGGGCGTGTTCGAGGGGGTGCGGGCCTACAACACCGAGCGCGGCCCGGCGCTGTTCCGGCTGCCGGAGCACACCCGCCGCCTGTTCGACTCCGCCAAGATCCTCGGGATGACCATTCCCTACAGTCAGGAAACCGTCAATCAGGCCATTGTCGACTGCGTCCGCGAAAGCGGGCTGACCAGTGGCTACGTGCGGCCCATGTGCTTTCTGGGCTCCGAGGGCATGGGCCTGCGTGCGGACAACCTCCAGGTCCACACGATGATTGCCTGCTGGGCGTGGGGCTCCTATCTCGGCGAAGAGAACATCAAGCGCGGCATTCGCGTGAAGACCGCCTCGTTCAGCCGCCACCACGTCAACTCCACCATGTGCCGGGCGAAGGCCAACGGCAACTACATCAACTCCATGATGGCCTTGAAGGAGGCCACGGACGCCGGCTATGACGAGGCCCTGTTGCTGGATACCGAAGGCTTCGTCTGCGAAGGCTCCGGCGAGAACTTCTTCATGGTGCGCGACGGCGTGCTACACACCCCGGAGCTGGCGGGCGCGCTCGGCGGTATTACCCGAGACACCGTGCTGCAGCTCGCCCGGGACATCGATCTGCCCGTGCGCGAGAAGCGGATTACCCGCGACGAGGTCTACACCGCCGACGAGGCCTTTTTCAGCGGGACCGCCGCCGAGGTGACGCCCATTCGCGAGCTGGACAACCGCGTCATCGGGCCCGGTGGTCGCGGCCCGGTGACCGAGCGGCTGCAATCCCTGTATTTCGACCAGGTGGAAGGGCGCCGTAGCGCCTACGAGAACTGGCTGACGTTCGTCTGAAGTCGAGCGCATCACGGAGGCACCGACCGTGTCCGATCCACAGACCCATGATCGTACTGACCTGATCCAGCCCAATGCCGAGAACCGCTACGAGGTGGGCAAGGCGGATCTGCCCCTGTCCTGCCCCATGCCGGGCATGTACCTGTGGAGCTCCCACCCCAAGGTCTACCTGCCCATCGAGGAGACCGGCGAGGCCAAGTGCCCCTACTGCGGCGCGGAGTTCGTCATCCCGGATTTCGATCCCCATGACGAGGACATCCGCCGGCTGGGTCGGCGCGAGTAGCGCCATGGCCGCCGACGTTCACGTCGGCCCGTCGAAGCGGTAGTCGAGCAGTTCCAGATCCCGGCGGTAGTGCGCCGCCACCAGTTCCGCCAGGGCATCGTCGTAGTAGCGCCGGTAGTCACTGCGCTCGGTGGCCCGGCGCAGATGCGGTAGTGCCGGCGGCCGGATGCCGATGGTCTCGCAAACGCTGCGGAAGTCGTCTTCCAGGCGCTCGTAGCGGCCGATGAAATCCACGATCACCCCGCCGCGCAGGTTCACCAGGTACTCGTGCTGGCGCTCCGCGGAGATATCCAGCATGAAGTCGTACGGGCGCTCCGGGTCGAACTTGTAACGCAGGAAATCCCCGAACCCCTGGATCCCGCGGAGCACCTCCGGTTTCTCCCGGTGGATGTGGTGATACGAGCTCACCTGCAGGTCCCAGGGATTGCGGACCACGGTGAACTTGAAAAACCCGTTGAACACCTCCGCCGGCAGCATCTCCAGCGCGGCCACCGCCTTGGCGTGGCGCGGGAACTTGATGCCCAGCTTGTGCCGCGGCCGGGTCATCTGGCTGGCGGCGCTGGCGAGTGCCAGCGGCAGCGTGTACCAGCCGCCCCAGCGGTAGCGCCGCAGGGCGGCGCGCACGCTGGTGCCGCCGGTCTTGGCAATGTGCACGAACAGGAAATTGTGCTTGTACGAGATCAGCATGGCGGCTCGAGGACGTCCAGATAATGCCGCGTGCTTACGGCCAGGTGGTAATCGGCCACCGCCGCACGCAGCGACTCGGGCGCCGGCGGCGCGTCCAGCACCCGCCCCATGGCGGCTGCCAGCGACTCCGGGTCCGCCACCGGCACCAGCGGCGCGATGCCCCCGCCGTCCAGGATCTCCCCCGGGCCGCTGGGACAGTCGGTGGCGACCACCGGCGTGCCCACCGCCATGGCTTCGACCAGGGCGTTGGGTGCGCCCTCCCAGCGCGAGGACAGCACGAACAATCCCGCCCGCGCTAGCCAGGGCCAGGGATTGGCCTGGAAGCCGGGCAGGTCCAGGTCATCGCCAATCCCCAGTTGCCGCGCCAGCTGCGTGAGTGCACCGCGTTCCGGGCCGTCCCCCAGCAGGATCAGCCGCGCCGGGCGTTGCTCACGCAGCCGTGCGAAGGCGCGCAGCAGCGTGGCGAAATCCTTCTGTTGAGTGAAGCGGCCGACACCCAGTATGACGGGTGTCGGGCCGCCCAGCCACGGGTGATCCACGGGCTCGCCGGCGCGCTGGGCCACATCCGAGGGGATGGTGGGATTGCGGATGACGTGAAAACGCTCCCGCGGGATCCGGCCGATGGCGGCGAGATCGTCCGCCACCGCAGCGGCCACGGTGATGATCGCGTCCGCGCGCGGGTACAGCCAGCGCACGGGCAGGTAGCGGCTCCAGCGCCGCAGCCCGGACTTGCCGGCCAGCGAGCCGCTCAGGTGCATGCCCATGCGCAGCACCACCCGGGTGTCCACGCGCGCCAGGGCCCGGGCAATCAGTACTGCCCGGCTGGCACGGTCCTTCGCCACCAGCACGGCCCGCGGGCGCTCGCGCCGCAGATAGCGGATAAGGGCGGGAATGGCGGCTAGCGAGGTGCCGGCATCCAGGTCGTGAACGCGGACGCCGGCCGGGATGCGCTGCCGGTGGCCGCCCCGGCTCTTGAGTGTGATCAGGTCGACGGCGGCGCCGGCGGCGACGAAGCCGTGCAGCAGATGGGTCACCATGTGCTCCACGCCGCCGTCACCGGTGAAGGCGATGACCACGGCGAGCCGCCCGCCGTCAGCCTTGCTCATAGGGCGAGGCGCTGCCGTCGTCGCGGCGCTTGAAGCGCCGGTGCATCCACAGGTACTGCTCCGGGTAGCGGCGGATCGCCGCCTCCAGGATCTGGTTCATGCGCGTGGCATCGGCGACGTCATCGCCGGAGGGGAAACCCTCCAGGGCAGGCTGGAACTCGATGAGATAGCTGCCGTCGGCCTCCCGGAAGAAAAACAGCGGGATCACGGCGGCGTGGCTCATGCGGGCCAGGCGGCCCAGGGCCGTGACCGTCGCCGCCGGATGGCCGAAAAACGGCGCCATGACTCGGTGACGGCCGCGGTAGTCCTGGTCGCCCGCGTACCACAGCACATTGCCGTCGCGCAGCGCGCGCACCAGCCGGCGGATGTCGTTGCGCGGCATCGCACCGTGGAGGTTGCGCCGGCGGGCGGCCAGCATGGCCCGGTCCAGCACTGGCCGCCGCTTCATGGGCTTGTAGATCACCACCAGCGGGATGTGCTCGGGCAGCAGGCGCGCGCTGAGTTCGATGGACAGCAGGTGGCCGGACATGGCGATCACCGGCAGGCCCCGCTCCCGGGCGGCGTGCAAGTGCTCCTCCCCGGTGACCCGGACCGGGATGCGCTCCACCTGGCTGCCCCCGTACCAGGCCAGGGCGGTCTCGGCCACGGCGCGGCCGGTGGCCTGCCAGTTGGCGCGCACCAGCCGCTCGCGCCAGGCCGGCGTTTCGTCCGGGAAGCAGACCTGGAGATTGAGCCGGGCGATGGCGCGCCGCTCGCCGCCGAGGTAGTAGAGGGCGCCGCCGGTGGCACGACCCAGGGCCAGGGCGGCGCGCCAGGGCAGACGCGCCAGCAGCCACAGCGCCGCCAGTGCCAGCCACTGGCCCCAGTGATAGGGGTGTGCCGGGTGTTGCGGTATCGCCTTGCGCTTTTTGCGTTTGCCCTGGCCCATGGGCGACTCCCCGTGGCGTGTTGCCGGCGGATGATACCAGCCCCGGCGACGGCTGACGCCGCTTGTCCGGGGACGGCCCCGGAGCGGGTTGTGTAGAATCGGGTGCTGCCCGGCGGCAGCCGCCGGCTGTCCTGCCTGCGACAGGGGTGCGTGTCATGGAGCTTGTTGTTCCCGATTTCGGCCGCGGCCAGGTGCTGGTGGTTGGTGACCTGATGCTGGATCGGTACTGGACCGGCGACACCAGCCGTGTCTCGCCGGAGGCACCGGTGCCGGTGGTGCGGGTCAACGCCACCGAGGATCGCCCGGGCGGCGCGGGCAACGTCGCCCTGAATATTGCCGCCCTGGGTGGCGGTGCGGGCCTCCAGGGGCTGACCGGCGACGATCCCGCGTCCGGCGACCTGGCCGGACGCCTGGAGGCGGCCGGCGTGACCTGCCGCTTCCAGCGGCTGACCGGGCAGCCCACCATCTGCAAGCTGCGGGTCATGAGCCGGCGCCAGCAGCTCATGCGGCTGGACTTCGAGGAACCGTTCCGCGGCGTGGACGACGACGCCTTCCTGACCGCGTACCGGCACGGCCTGGAGCAGGCCCAGGTGGTGGTGCTCTCGGATTATGCCAAGGGCACGCTACGGGACGTGCCGGCACTCATCGATGCGGCTCGGGCCGCGGGCACACCGGTGTACGTTGACCCCAAGGGCCAGGACTTCAGCCGCTACCGCGGTGCCGACCTGGTCACCCCGAACAGTGCCGAGTTCCAGGCGGTGGTGGGCGAATGTCCGGATGCCGCCACCCTGGGCGAGCGCGCCCGCGCCATGCTCGCCGAGCTGGACCTGGGGGCGCTCCTGATTACCCGGGGGGAACACGGCATGACCCTGGTGCCGCGCGACGGTGAGACCCTGCACCTGCCCGCCCACGCCCGCGAGGTGTTCGATGTCACCGGTGCCGGAGACACCGTCATTGCGGTGCTGGCGGCGGCACGGGCCGCCGGTGCGGACTTGCCGGTGGCCACGGCCCTGGCCAATGTCGCCGCCGGCCTGGTGGTGGCCAAGGTGGGCACGGCCCAGGTGACCCCGGCGGAGCTGCGCCACGCCCTGCACGGCCAGGGGCAGCCGGATCGCGGGCCGGTGGACCGGGCCACGCTCGCCGCCCTGGTGGATGACGCCCGCGCCCGCGGTGAACGCGTGGTGTTCACCAACGGCTGTTTCGATCTGCTGCACGCCGGCCACGTGGCCTATCTGCAGCAGGCCCGCGCCCTGGGCGACCGGCTCATTGTGGCGGTCAACGACGATGCCTCGGTGCGACGGCTCAAGGGCGGCGACCGCCCGCTCATGCCGCTGGACCAGCGCATGGAGGTGCTCGCCGCCCTGGCCGCCGTCGACTACGTGGTGCCCTTCTCCGAGGATACGCCCGAGGAACTGGTGCGTGCGGTCTCGCCGGATGTGCTGGTCAAGGGCGGTGACTATGCGCCCGAGGCCATTGCCGGCGGCGACCACGTCCGGGCCCGGGGCGGCGAGGTGGTGGTGCTGGATTTCGTCGACGGCGTGTCGACCACCGGTCTGATTCAGCGCATCCGGGCGGACGGCGCGGCGTCATAGCCCGCCAGCAGACTCGCCCAGTTGGCCCGCGCGGCCGCGTCCAGGTCGGCGGCCTTGCTCATGGAACGGCGCAGGCGCTGCAGATTGGCCTTTTGCCACCCGCGGCCGCCTGCGCGGCGCCGGTCCCGGTCGATCAGCCACGGCGTGGCGGCGGCGTCCACCAGGATGTTGCGCACGTTGAGATCCGCGTGCCACGCGCCGGCGGCGTGGCAGCGGCCGATGACCGCGCCGACGCGCTGCCACAGCGCGGCGTCGGCGTCGCCGGTGCGGATGCAGGCATCCAGTGGTCGGGCATCGGGAATGGCCTGCGTGACCAGGTCGGCGCGATAGCCGCAGGCAAAGCGCCGGGCCCGGGCCGCCACCGGTGCGGGCACGGGGAGATCGCGCTCGCGCAACGTGGCCAGCAGGTGCCACTCGCGAAAGCTGCGGGTGCGGGCGAGCCCGGTCCAGACGTAGACATCCGGGGTGAATCGCGCCACGATGCCCCCGCGCCAGTAATGCCGCAGCACCAGCGCCTGCCCGTCCAGCCGGAAGAACCAGGCAGCGCGGCGGCCGTCACTGCTGCCACAGATCAGACCGCGCGCAGCCAGGGCCTCGGGGTCGAACAGCCATTCCGGCAACGGGTCCACGCAGTGCGGGTCGTGAACGGAATGCACCCAGCCATGACGCTGCACCACCCCGTGGGTTCTCAATCGTCGGAGCTCCTCGCCGGGCCGCCGGAGCAGCTCTGCCTGTTCCGGTTATCCGCCATCGGTGACTGCTGCCACATGGTCCCCGTCATCCGCACCCTCCAGGCCGCCTGGCCACAGACCCGGCTGACCTGGATCCTGGGCCGGACGGAAGCGGCGCTGCTCGGGGACCTGGATGGCGTGGAGTGTATCACCTTCGATAAGCGCTCCGGCCTGTCCGGGTACCGGGCGCTGCGGCGCCGGCTGGCGTCCCGGCGTTTCGATGCCCTGCTGCTCATGCAGGTGGCACTGCGAGCCGGACTGGCCGCGACAGCCGTGCGCGCGCCGGTGCGCCTGGGGTTTGACCGCGCGCGCAGCCGGGACGGCCACGGGCTGTTCATTAATCGCCGGGTGGCGGCGCATCCCCGGGCGCACGTCATGGACGGGTTCTTCGACTTTGCCGCCGCCCTGGGTGTGACCGGGCGCGAGCTGCGCTGGGACATCCCCGTGCCGACGGCGGCCCGGGAGCGCGCCGCCGCCCTGATCCCCGGCGACCGGCCGGCGCTTGTGATCAGCCCCTGTAGCAGCCAGCGCTTCAACAACTTCCGGAACTGGCCGCCGGAGCGCTACGCCGCCCTGGCGCGGTCAGCGGTGACCGAGTACGGCATGCAGGTGGTGCTCACCGGCGGACCCAGCGACGAGGAGCGGCAGTACGCCGACGCCATCAGCCGCGATGCCGGCGTGCCGGTGACCGATTGCGTGGGCGCCACCGGCCTCAAGGAACTCCTGGCCGTCGTCCAGCGGGCCACTGTCCTGGTGGCCCCGGACTCCGGGCCGGTGCACATGGCGGTGGCGGCGGGCACGCCGGTGATCGGTCTGTACGCCACCTCGAACCCGGAGCGCACCGGCCCGTACCTGGGGCGGGAGTGGCTGGTGAATCGCTACCCGGAGGCCGTCCAGGCGGAGCTGGGCAAGCCCGTGGACGACGTGGCCTGGGGGCGGCGGGTCCGGCGCCCGGACGCCATGGAGCGGATCACTGTCGCCGACGTGCTGGCGCGCCTGGACGCCCTGCTGGCGACTCCGGAGGACCAGCGCATGCAGCCGCCCGGGGAGGGGGCGACGGCGTGGCAGGCATGATGCGGCTGCTCTACAGTCTGGCCCTGTACCTGGCGACGCCGGTGATTGTGGCCCTGCTGGCGACACGGGCCTGGCGCGAGCCCGGGTATCGTGCCGGCTGGCTGCAGCGCTTCGGCCTGTGCCCGCCGCGGGTGCCGCGGGACGCGATCTGGTTGCACGCCGCATCCGTGGGCGAGGTCCAGGCCGTGGCCGCGCTGGTGCGCGAGTTGCGCACGGCGCAACCGGATGTGCCCCTGGTGCTGACCACCATGACGCCCGCCGGGGCGGCCCACGCGCGGCGCCTGTTCGGGCTCGAGGTGGCCTGTACCTGTCTGCCATTCGACTACCCGCATGCCGTGGCGCTGTTCCTGCGGGCATTGCGTCCGCGGATGGCGGTGGTGGTGGAGATGGAGCTGTGGCCGAACCTGTTCGCGGGTCTGCGCCGGCACCGGGTGCCGCTGCTGCTGGTCAACGCCCGCCTGTCCGCCGCAAGTGCGCGCAACTACCGGCGCGTGCGTCCCCTGATCGCCGGTGTGCTGGCGTGTCCGCAAGCCATTGCGGCGCAGACGCGGCAGCATGCCCGGCGCCTGGTGTGCCTGGGCGCGCCACCGGAGCGTGTCCGTGTGGCCGGCAATCTCAAGTTCGATGTCACGCTGCCGCCCAGTGCCCGCGAACAGGGCGAGGCCCTGCGGGCCCTGATGGGGGGCGAGCGGCCCGTCTGGATCGCCGCCAGCACCCGGGAAGGGGAGGAAGGGCGGATTCTCGAGGCGTTCGCCCAGGTGCAGGAACAACTCCCGGATGCGCTGCTCATACTCGTTCCCCGACACCCCGATCGCTTCGCCGAAGTGGCGGCGCGCGTGCGCCAGGGCGGATTCAACATGACCACCCGCAGCAGCGGGGCCTTGCCCGGCGCGGAGACCAGCGTCTTCCTGGGCGATACCATGGGTGAGTTGCCGGTGTACTACGCCGCAGCCGATCTGGCCTTTGTCGGTGGCAGCCTGGTGCCCATGGGGGGGCAGAACGTCCTCGAGCCGGCCGCCCTGGGCATGCCCGTGGTAGTGGGACCGTCGACGTTCAACTTCGA
>JAWOFB010000401.1:0-4511 GCA_046482445.1 Ectothiorhodospiraceae bacterium
GCTTGCGGTCCAGATCCGATTCTGCAGCACGATGCGCTGCAGTCCGGTGAGCACATAGGCGAAGCTGCCGATACTGAGTTCGAGCATGAATACTGCCACCGTTCCGAACACCAGCCAGAAGGCGGTTTGCATCATGTGTTCTGGGACTGACACGTACACGAGTAATCCGGGCAGGCTGAACCAGACCACGACGAGGCAGATGAGGCCGAAAGCGCTGACCAGTGTCAGGCCTGTGGAGAGCAGATCGCCGATGCGGTGTTGCTCGCCGCGGGCTGCATAGACGGCAACGTAGCGGATGTAGACGTTCGAGACGCCGAAGGCGCCCATGCCGAGGTAGCCGATGAGCATGAAGGTCAGTGACCAGACGCCGTATTCCTCGAGTGTGACGTAGGCCAGGATGACCGGCGGCAGCATGAAACGGCTGAGCAGATACAAGACCTTGGTGCCGATCGAGCTGACGACGTTCCGGCTCAGCCTGGCATTCGCCTCTTCCCGTTCCACGCTGGTGCCGGGGTCCAGCGCGGTGGCGGGAGAGCGGTTCATGCCAGTACCCTGCGGAAGCCGTGGGAAGGGGGAACGGGCCTTGCGGCCTGCTCGGTGGCCATCGCGAAACCCCGGTTGGCACGAAGATAACCCTCGGCCCAGCCGGTGATCAGGAACAGCAGGGGTACCGCCTGCAGTCCGAGATAGACCGTCGCCACCGAAAGGATGAACACCACGTACACGCTGGCGAGAGTGAAGGCCAGCGAACTGCCCGCCGGGTCTGCCAGCGGCTCGCTCAGCCCACTGCGCAGCAGCCGGAACAGCATGCTGACGATGATGGCGAGGAAGAACCCCAGCCCGAGCACGCCGTGCATCAGGAGCAGCAGCAGGTAGTAGTTGTCGATGGATTCCATTCCCGGCACCTTCGGCCAGGCCGTCAGTCCCCAGCCGAACCAGAACTGCTCCCTCGAGATCGCTCCGTATTCGGTCAGCAGTTCCCACCGGTAGGCGGCGGTCTCCTGCGCCACGGTCAGCGCACCGGCGCGGCCCACGGAGACATAGTCGTAGAACCACATCCCGCCGGGGATGCCGATCAGCAGACCGCCGGCGACGATCCCGGCGATCGCGAGGCCACGCTGCGGGGAGCGGCCGATCAGCACCACCAGCGCAGCAAGAATCGCTCCGATCCAGGGGCCGCGGACCATGGTCATGATCACGCCGGCCACCAGGACCAGTGTGATCAGCCGTGCCTGGCTCATCGGCAGCCAGGGCGCCACAAGTGGCCTGGGCGCCCAGGCCTGGCTCCACTCGAGCCAGCGCTGGATCCGGAAGGCCACGACCATCAGGATCCCTGCGAGGATCGCATGCCCGTACGGGCCGGCGGTACGCGCGAAGCCCCAGCGGAAGGTTGTGACCCAGCTGCGGCCGCCCCAGGGAAAGAAGTTGTCCAGGATCATGCGCCAGGGCGTGGCGCCGAAGCGGAATTCGTAGACCGAGATGACCGCCACGGCGGCGAGCAGCAGTACGATGGTCTGTGCGAAACGGATCCGCAAACCCAGCGGCTCCACCATGCTCTTGGCGAAGAGATAGGGCAGCACCGCCCAGGCCATCATGTTCCACGCCAGGTTCTGTGCGTCTTTGTAGCCTCCGGCGAAGTACTCCGAGAGGGCCACCGAGAGGGCGAAGCCAAGTATCAGGAGATCGGTCGGGGTGAAGCGGTACCCGGGCGCCCGGCGGGCGAAGAAGGCGGTGGCCGTACCCAACGCGGCGGCCTGGCTGAAGGTGGGGCTCGGGACGCCTGGCAGGTCAAGTCGGTAGTACTCGGGCAACAGGAACAGCGTCGGCAGGTAGACGAGCAGGAATGCAGCTTGCGGAGAACGTCTGAACCCGACCCAGGCGGGCAGCAGGCCGGGGATAAGCACGATGTAGGCAAGCATCTCTAGCGCTCTTCGGGTGCCGGCTTGAGTGGAATGGAAGCCTGCCCACGGCGCATGAGGGTGGCCGGTAAGGTCAGGGCGTCGCGGATCATCAGGAACGGCGTCCGGATCAGCTCGCCCACGGTGGACCGAAGTGCATCGATCGGAGAAGCGGGCTGCACCTTGCGACCGCTGCGGTGTTCCTCCACCAGCGCCGTCACGTAGCCGCCGCCGTGGAAGGGGTTGATACGGTTGACCACGGACCCCACTACCGGCGGGTCGATGCTTTTGAGCAGGCGGCCGGCCCGACCCAATTCACCCCTGCTCACGCCATCGGCCTCGGCCACCAGCAGCACGGCATCCCCGGCCCCGGCGATCAATTCGGCATCCGAGCAGGCCAGCAGCGGTGGGGCGTCGACGACCACGAACCGGTAACGCTCCGGGATGGCCTTCAGAACCGCCTGCAGGCGTTGCAGATTCCCCAGCGCCCGGCTCCCGGCGCCGCTACCGACCGGCATCGATGGGACCTCGGGATCGGTCGCGTTGACGCGTAGCTGGCCGGAGCCGTTCTCGAGCACGGAGGCCAGTCCAGGGCCCGGGCCGTACACAGGGTCTGGCCGGTAGGCGTTCGCTTCGACCACCAGCGTGGGGAACCCGAGGCGGTTCAGCGTGCGGGTCAGCGAACGGGCCATCCAGGTGGTCCCGCCGCCCGGGCGTACCGAGGTGACCACGATCGTTCGCGTGGCGTGCCGATTGCCGTCGCGAATGAGCCCGCTGGCCAGTCGGCGCAACTGGTCTTCTGCGAAACGGAGGCGGTCCGGGTCGATCGCATCCACGATCCAGCCCAGCGGGGGGAAGCCCAGTGTACGGTGAACATCGTTGACAGTCCGAACCCGGCGGTCGAGGAAGTCGATCACGATGGGTGCGGCCAGGCTCAGCGCGATCGCTGCGACCAGGACCATCAGCAACAGCTTCTTCTTGCCCGTGCCGGTCGGGTACAGGGGGGGCAGGGCCGCAGTGACCAGGCGGGAGAATCCTGGGGACGCCTCCTCGGCCTCGAAGAAATTGAGCCGGTCACGCACGCGGTCCAGTTCGTTCCACAGCAGCCGGAGGTGGTTGGTCAGGCTCACCGCCCGGTTGAACTGCTCCGCGTACGCTCCGGACTGGTCGGCGATCTCGGCCAGCATCTGTTCGAGTTGTGTCTCGATTTCGCGGGTCTGGGAGGCGGTCGTCCGGTGGCGGCTTTCGACGCCGCGGCTGAGCTTCTCGTGCAGCTCGGTCTCGCGGCTGGTGATCTCCCGCTCGATATCGGCCAGTTCATCCTGTGCGTCCAGGTAGGCGGGATGCGTCGCGGACAGCCCCGAGGTGGCGGCCAGCAAGTCGGCACGGCGGTCGTTCAGGCTCGCCTTCAGGCTGTTCAGGCCGGAGTCCGACAACAGGCCTTCCTGGATCGACCGCATCGTGGTGTCCGTCTCGCCCAGCATCAGGAAAGCGTCCAGACGGGCCTGTGCCTCGATGCGCTGCGTCCGCGCCTCCAGGTAATCGTCCTGCAGTTGGCGCGCACGTCGGTCGAAGGGATTGACGTCATCGGGATTGAAGGCTGTGACGCCGAGCTCCTGCGCGATCCGCGTGCGCTCCTCCGTCATGGACTCGATTTGCTCGAGGAGCTCGCTTTCGCGTCGCTTCAGGCTTTCCACGCGCTGGTCCGCGGCAAAGAAGTGTTCCTCGCGGGCGCGCTCGAGGTAGGCCGCGACCACGGCATTCAGGATCACCTCGATTCCGTCCGACTGGTCGGTGACCAGGGTGACCTGGATCAGGTAAGTATTGCGCACGTGACGGATGGCGAGGCTGCGCTGCAGGCGTTCGATGGCCCGACGGTCGCTTTCACCCTCTCGGCGCCAGGGGTTCGGTCCCGTCTCGTCGAGCTGTTGCAGGGCCTGTTCGATGACGTCGTAGCGGTTGATGGTACGGGCCTGCTGCTCGACGAACTGCAGATACTGGGTATGGGACTGGAGCTCCAGCTCGATATCGTTATGCAGTGTCTTCATGTAGCGCGGCGAGACCTGAACCGTCGCCGTGCTCTGATATGACGGCTGCCCCTTGACGAACACGACCGGCAGCCCGAGCAGCGTGACGATCAGGAAGATCAGTACGACGAGGCGGGCGTGGTGGTGCCTCGCTGCCCGGTCGCGGCATCCAGCCGCTGGACAGCCTGCACAACCACGCCCGCCTCGTCATGCTGATCTTCCTGATCGTCACGCTGCTCGGGCTGCCGGTGGTGTTCGTCAAGGGACAGCCGTCGTATCAGAGCACGGCGACGGTTCAGATCTCGCCGCGCTACATGAAGACTCTGCATGACGACATCGAGCTGGAGTTCCAGTCGAATACCCAGTATCTGCAGTTCATCGAGCAACAGGCCCGCACCATCAACCGCTACGACGTCATCGAACGGGCCCTGCAACAGCTCGATGAGGCAGGACCGAATCCCTGGCGCCTTGAGGGTGAAAGCGACCGCAGGTCGATCGAACGACTGCAGCGCAACCTCACCATCCGTCACGTGCGCAATACCTACCTGATCCAGGCGTCCCTGGTCACCGGCCAGCCGGAAGGTAT
>JAWOFB010000032.1:0-11164 GCA_046482445.1 Ectothiorhodospiraceae bacterium
ACGAGGAGGGATGTGTAGCACACGCTACATGACCGACGAGTAACGCAGTCCACAGCGGCGCAGAAACCACCCGAAGGGCGCCTTTGTGCGGCTCGCCGTCGGCGTTGCGCTCCCTTGACGTGAGCATCACCACGCCTGCGCTCGCGCGCCTTGCCGGCAAGCCGCACAAAGGCGCTGAGACCTGGCACCATTTCTGGGAAGGGTAGTAATATCCCGGCCGACGTTCTTGCTCTGAACGGTACTGCCCTGTACCAGCCCGTGGTGCTTGCGCACGCGGGTGCCCGGCACGATTTCCATGTTACTGAGAAGCATATTGTTCCTCCCTTGCGGGAGCGATTTATTATTGTGAATTGGCCCGACCGTCAGAATGTAGCGAGCGCCGGAGGCGCCGTAAAGGAACCCAAGCCGGTGCCCGGGCGAGCCCGATCCCGCGGCGGACGGAGAAACCTACACCCATGCGTGCGCTCTACACCATCGGCTACGAGGGCAGTTCCACAGCCACGTTCCTGGCCGCCCTGGCGGACGCCGGTGTGACCCAGCTGGTGGACGTGCGCCAGGCGCCGGTCTCGCGCAAGCCCGGCTTCGCCCGCCGCGCCCTGACCCAGGCCCTGGGCGAGGCGGGCATCGGGTACCGCCACGAAGGTGCCCTGGGCGCGCCCAAACCACTCCGCGATCAGGTCCGCCGGGATGGCGACTACGCGACGTTTTTCAGCGCCTATCGCGCGCACTTGGCGGAGCAGTGGTCGCGGCTGGAGGCGCTAGCCCGCGAGGCGGACGACCGCATTGCGCTCATGTGCTACGAGCGCGACGTGGCCACCTGCCACCGCTACGCGGTGGCGGAAGCCCTGGCCGCGATCAGGGGTGTCGAACCAACCCACCTGGTACCGGCTCGGGCCGAGTAATCGAGGCCACCGTCATTCCTGCCACGCGTAATCCATCTGGCGGGCCGTCGCCAGGGCCACGTCGCGGCCGGCTAGACGCGCCACCAGATGGAGGCTCATATCCATGCCCGCGCTAACGCCGCCCGACGTAAGCAGACGACCTTCGTCGATCCAGCGCGGCCCATCGTGGACCTCAATTCCCGGAAAACGCCCGCGCAGCGCCGGGATGTCCTCCCAGTGGGTTGTCGCGCGACACCCTTCCAGAAGCCCCGCCCGTGCCAGGAGAAACGCGCCCGTACAGACGGAAGCCGTGAATCGGGCGGTTGCGGCCACGGAGCCAATCCAGTCGTCGACTTCAGCATCCTCCGGCAGGTCGCCCACGGCACCGCCGGGAACCACGAGCCCATCCAGCAACGGGTGATCCGCAAAGCCGGCGCCGGCCTGCAACGCCAGTCCGGCGCGCGTGACGACGGACCCTGGCTCGCGCGCGATCGTCACGACACGCAACCCCTCCGCGCCCGCGTGGTTGCCAGAAAGCATCCGGTCGGCCGTCGCAAACACTTGCGCCGGCCCGGTGACATCGAGCAGCTCGACGCCGGGGAAAACGTACAACCCGAGGGTGACGCTCATTTCAACGCTCTCCTGCCTGCTGCACATACCTGGCGACCTTGCGACAGTAGCTGTCGATGCGGTGATCCCGAACACCGGCGCTCCAGTCCCGGCTCAGGCGCTGGATGAGCCACAGGCCGCGGCGGATCAGATCCGGGTTGGCGAGAATTCGGACCCGGTCAACGTCCTCCTGCGTCGGCGGGATATAGCGCAAGTCGCCGTGGTGACGGTAACCACGGAGCTGCTCCGCCAGGTTCACCAGAGTCGCGCGCAGGTACGGCACGGGTACGCAACGTGCTGCCAGAACCACGATCTGCAGTAACCATACGGGCGGCAGCCGCGGCACCAGATCGGCGGCGTTGACCAGGCGGTAGACCGGCGTGCGGAGTCCGTCACCGAAGTCAAGATCGCCCACCCGCGGGCTGCCGAAGGTGTAGCACGCGGCCAGGCCGTCGGACTCCAGCTGCCGGGCCGCGACCACGGCCAGGGCACCACCCAGGGAGTGGCCCGTGACATACAGGCGGTCTTCGGCACACTCGGTCACGGCTGCCTCCACCTGCGCCGCGACGGCGCTATACGCCTTGTAGAAGCCGGAATGGATGCGCACGCCGTCAGTCCGGTAGAACCGGGCCTGCAGGTCGGTACGGATATCCTCGAAGTCCGTCTCGGTCCCGCGGAAGGCGAGCACGGCCACGCCATCGCGGGCGCGGCGCGCGACAAACCCCTGTGTGCCCGATTGGTCAAAGGTGGTCACCAGTTCGAAACCCCCTTCGGCCAGCGCTGTCTCCAGGCGACGCCGGCCGTCGTCGTCGCCCTGGGTCAATTCCGCCACGATGGCGTCGAGGGCTGCGTCGACGCCCTCTGCAGTATCCAGCTCCGCCAGCCGCTGCACCAGTTGCTGGCGGCGCGCGGGCCCGAGTTCGAACCGGATATAGGCGAGCCGCGCCAGCTCGGCCATGAGCCAGGCGGTGCGGTGGCTGTAGGCCGCCCGCGCCCCGGGTGGTCGCTGGAGTTCGTGTGCATCCAGTGCCATGGCCCCTCCCTCGCCGTGCTTGTGCGGTCAGGGCACGAGCCCGCGGACCCGCTCGATGACGGCATCCACCTCGCCGACAAGGTCCATCACCGCTTCCGCCCGGGCCACGCTGTCGTCAATCGCTTCCACGCGCTCACGTGCCCGGCCTGCCGCCGCCGCCAGCTCTTCCGTCGCGCTGTCAGCAAGCCCCTGCCAGTCCTCGTGCAGCGCTCTGCGGAGTTGGTTGATCTCGGCATCCAGATCGCGCTCCCGGGCCCGCAGTTCAGCCGTCTCCTCACCGTCCAGGGCCAGGGCCAGCTCGGCGCGCTGGAGGTCTCCCCGAATGGCAATGAGATCGCTGATCACCCGCATGCGCTCCTTGCGCTCCATGGCCATGCCTCACTTGTTCGCTGTCCCTTCCCGGATACAACACCGTGCTCAGGGCACCGCCGCCGGTCCCGGACCCGCCTCTCCCGCCCCGGCACCGTTGACTCGCTCCAGATTCCGGTACGCTGCGCCAATGGCCTGCACACGCGCGGCCAGCCCTTGCAGCTCCGGTTGCCGTTGCTCGGTGAGACCGTCGGCCAGCCGCTCGTGGGTTGCGGCGAGCCCCGTGTAGGCCTCGTGGATGGCGGCCAGGGCATCCAGTCGCGCAATCACGCGCTCGTTGGTGTCGAGCTGCGCGGCGACCAGGTCCGGGTGCTCCTCCGCCGCCGCGTCGCCGACGCGGCGCACCCAGCGCCGGGTGCGATCCCGATAGGCATCCTGGACGCCGATGGCGGCGTTCTCGGCAGCCTGGCGACCGACCCGGGCGAGCGCCTCGACGGCGGGCTGGTTGGCCTTCAGGACGGCCGCCAGGTCCCGGGCACGCCGGCTCTCAAGCCAGCTGCGCGCGGCCGTTGCCGCCGCTGTGGCGAACAGCGCCCGCTCATCGCCTTCGGGCTCGACGGGGAGGCCATCCGTGAACGCCCGGGACTCCCGGTGGAGTGTCCGGGCCAGGCTGTCCAGGCGGTCGCCGGCATCGGCCTCGGCACCGGCCAGCGCCACCAGGCCATCGGTGTAGCGGATATAGAGTTGGTTAAGGCGCTCCAGGCGGCGGGCGGCCTCCTCGACAGCCAGAAACCCGGGCGCCCTGGGCAGTGTCCAGCGGAAAGGCGCGCCATCGCCTTGGGGGAAATCCATTATGACGTTGGCGGGGTTGGCGGAACCACCGGATTCCAGGGTGGCGACGTAGTTGTCGTAGGCCCGATCGCGCTCGCGGGCAAGGCTATCGTCCACCGCGCGAGCGAGGTCGCGGGCGCTGTCACGATGATCATCCAGCGCCTCACCGGGAACCGCGCCGGTTCCCGCGCATCCGCTGGCCAGGGCGGCCACCAAGAGCAACAGGGATCCGTGTCGCACGATGCCCTCCTCCATGAGAACCCACTCCATCGGGGGCCGGAACACCGGACGACCGCCCCCGGTGCGGTCGCGCAGCCGCCACGCCCGATTGTTCGATTTGTTTTGAGTCTAGTTCTGGCTGAGCGCCCACGGAACCCCTGTGACGGGTATCCGGGCCATGGTGCCCAATGCCGCAGCCCCACGCTGGCTTGCGCCCGGGCAGTGGCAACGGTAGCTTGCCCACGCGGTGCACCCACCCACCGCGGCAAACGAGGAAACGCACCTGTGGCAAGCATCGCGGTCTTCGGCTACTCCCGTTTCACCCGTCGCTGTGTCGAGGGGCTCATTAGCCTGGGCTACCGCGTGAAACTGTTCTGCCCCCGCAGCGACCGCGCCACCTTCGACCAGGCCATGCAGGGCATGTCCGTGCCGGCTGCCTACTGCGACACCCTCGACGGCCCGGAACTGCACGAGGCCATGACCGCGTTCCGCCCGGATTTCCTGCTGACCATCATCTTTAACCACAAGGTGCCGGACTCGGTGCTGGAAATCCCCCGTCACGGGGCCCTGAATGTCCACCCGGCGCCACTGCCGAGCTTTCGCACCGCCAATGCCTGGTTCTGGCCCCTGCGCGAGGGAGTGAAACGCTCCGAGATCGCGGTTCACCACATGACGGCCCAATGGGATCGCGGCAATGTCCTTCTGCGAGTGCCGTTCGACCTGCACCCGCTGGAGACCCAGGGCACCTATACCAGCCGCGTGATCGCCTGTGCTCCGGCACTGGTCCGCGCGCTGGATCCCATGCTGCGGACGCCGCCCCTACCCGCCGGCGAACCCCAGGGCGAAGGCCAGTATTACCGGGCGGTTCGGCTGGCAGACCTGTTCATCGACTTCCACGAAAGCGCCACCCGGGTCGACGCCCTGGTGCGCGCCTGCAATCCCAACCACGGCGCCCAGGCCCTGTTCCGCAGCCGCAACATCGAGATCAGCGAGGTAACCCCGGTGAACGGGCCGCCGGATGAGCCGGGAACCCTGCACGTCCACGACAATCGCCTGGTTGTCAGCTGTAATGACGGCCTGCTGGAACTGCGGGTGGTCAAGGATCCGGAGGAAGGCGTTTTCAGTGGCGAGCGGTTTGCCCACCTGTATGCGGTCACAAGCGGGGAGACGCTGCGCTCCATCAGCAGCCTGCCGGGTTACCGCCGTTTTCTGGAGTAGAGCGTGACTGCTTTGTTCAGGAGGCCCGGTAGGGCTGTTGCACCGTCGCTGGAGCCGGCGACTCTGCGACCAGCACACAGTCGCGCCCCTGGCGCTTGGCGGCGTAGAGCCCACGGTCCCGCCACTCTGCAAGAGTGTCCAGGGTCAAGTCCATCTCGCCCGCCGCCGCGGTGGCCACACCGATGCTCACGGTAACCGCCCATTGGCGGTGGCACCCGGCACCGCCGTCAAAAGGCCGGAAAGCGATTGACTGCCGGTTGCGCTCGGCGGCGATCCGTGCAGCGGTCGCGTCGGTATCCGTCAGAAGACCCACGAATTCCTCCCCGCCGATGCGCGCGTCGATATCCACCGCCCGGGTTACACCCCGGAGTCGCTCGGCCACCTGCCGCAGGATCGCATCGCCGCACGCGTGGCTGTAGGTATCGTTACTAACCTTTAAGGGAGTCCCGCCGATTGGCCAGCCCCGTCAGGACGTCCGTATCCGCGTCCCCCCGGAGGATGCGGTGCTGGGGGGTGCACCTGAAGACCAGATACTCCGGCGCGTGCACGACCGGCCACCAGGCAGCCAGGCGCGCTGGTCCCGTCCGGGCCTGATCCGGGATCAACTGATCCAAGCGCAACACACTCCCCCTTTGGCAAGCGCGGGCACGCCCCTTGAAAGCGAGGGACGAGCGGCCGTAGAGCGCCTGGCCCCGACCCGGACCCTGATACAATACGGCAATGCAGGCCGCAGCCACACAGGACAATCCCTTATGGGGCCATTCCCGGAAATGAACGAACGCGCCGCGTCCATTCGCGACAAGCCCCCGCTGGACGCGGCCGAGGAACTCACCGAGCTGTCGGCGGACGAGATCCAGTTCGTGCTCTCGCGCCTGCCCCACGAGCAGGCGCTGGAAGTTGCCTCCCACCTGGTGGACAGCGCCGCTCCGGAAGAGGCCGCGACCAAGGCCGTCCTCTCCGGGGTGGAAGCACTGATCAGTGAGCTCATGACGCCGGCGCCGGCCGTGCTTGAAGCCGACCAAACGGTGGCCGAAGCGCTGGCTTTCCTGGTGCGCAGCAAGCAGATCTCGGATATCAGCTACATCTTCACAATCGAGCAGGAGCGGCTGGTCGGCATGGTGGGGATGCGCGATCTGTTACTCGCCAGCCCCACAGCCACGCTGGCGGAAATCATGGTCGCCAGGCCGTTTCGCTTTCGCGTTGATACGCCGGTGCGCGAGGCCGTGGGCGAGGTGCTCCATCACCATTACCCACTCTACCCGGTGGTCGACCAACAGGACCGTGTGGTGGGTGTGGTCCACGGCTGGAAGCTCTACGAACGCATCGCCTCGGAGCTCACGGCCCAGGCCGGCAGTCAGTACGGCGTGGACAAGGAGGAGCAGATCAACACGCCGGTGCTGAAAGCCTTCCGCATGCGCCACCCCTGGCTTCAGCTCAATCTGGTGACGGCGTTCGCCGCCGCCTTTGTGGTGGGCGCCTTCGAAGACACCATCGCCCAGGTGGTGGCGTTGGCCGTTTTCCTGCCCGTGCTCGCCGGCCAGAGCGGCAATACCGGCTGCCAGGCCCTGGCGATCACGCTCCGCGGCATCACCCTGGGGCAGATGCGCAACTATCCGGTGGGCCGGCTACTGCGCAAGGAGATCCTGCTGGGGGCCCTCAACGGGGCCCTGGTCGGAGCCATCGCGGGTGTCGCCATGTTCGCCTATGCCAGCATGACGGCCTCGATCCAGCCAGCCCTTCTCGGGCTTGTCATCCTCATTGCCATGACCGGAGCCTGCATCGGCAGCGGTATCTTCGGCGTCATGGTCCCGATTCTGCTCAAGCGGCTGGGCGCCGATCCGGCGACGGCCAGCAGCATCTTTCTCACCACCTTCACCGACATTATTGGCATGGGGCTGATGCTGTTCCTGGCGACGCTGGTGGTTCTGTAGCACGCCGTGCGAGACGGTGGCCGCTGCGGTGACGCCACCGCCGGCAACCTAGACCGCTCGTGCGCCCGAGGGTGTGACAGCGCCCTGAGCCGCAGCGCGGCGCGCGGCCCGCCTGACAGTGCCCTGCCAAGCGCGCGTACTGGATTCCGCCAGGCGCAGGGTTTCCTCTGCGTAACCCCGGGCCAGGCCGGTGAGCACCCGCGTATCCGTCGCCACCTGGCGCGAGACCGTATCGGCGATCCGTTGCTGTTGCTGGACGTAAGCCGCCACCGACGGTGTCTCCGATGCATCCACGGTCGCCCGGATGTGGGCTACCAGGAGTTCCGTATACGTCTGGGCCGTGTCCAGCTGCAGGGCCAGGTACTGCTCCGTATGGTCCAGGCTCAGCGCCGCAAAGGCCCGGAAGGGCTCGAGCACAGCCTCCGCTTGCGAGTGTGCCATCTGCTTGGCGGGGTTTGTCATGGTGGGCTCCTCCTCGTTTTGTTGCAATGCAATATAGTCCTCGTGATGCTGCAATGCAACAAACGCCTCGAATCCCTCGCGCATTAACCGCGCCGCCAGGTGCTGCCTTCGGGTGTATCCTCGATGACGATACCCCGCGCCTGCAGATCATCCCGGATACGGTCGGCAGTGGCGAAGTCCCGGGCCTGGCGCGCGGCCTGACGCTGCTCCAGTAACGCATCGATGGCCGAGGGGGTGAGCCCGGGTACCACTTCGGCGTCACCGGCCCCCTTGAGGTAGTCCTCGGGATCGGTCTGCAGCAGCCCCACCACACCGCCGAGTTCCCGCAGCAGTCCCGCCAGACGCGCGGCCTGGGTCTCGCCGGTTTCCCGGGTCCGATTGATCTCCCGGGCCAGGTCGAAGAGCACCGCCAGGGCATCGGGGGTATTGAAATCGTCGTCCATGGCGGCCTGGAACCGCTCCCGGTACGCCGCACCACTGTCACCCGGCTCCCGCGGTGTCAGCCCCCGCAGGGCGAGGTACAGCCTCTCCGCGGCCGCGCGGGCATTGGCCAGGGCATCCGCCGTGTAGTTGAGGGGACCGCGGTAATGGCTGGCCAGCAGGAAGTGGCGCACCTCTTCCGGGCGATACTCCGCCAGGACGTCGCGTACGGTGAAGAAGTTGCCCAGGGACTTGGCCATCTTCTCGTCATCCACCCGGACGTGGCCGTTGTGCATCCAGTAGTTCACGAACGGGTGGTCACTGGCACCTTCGCTCTGGGCGATCTCGTTCTCGTGGTGCGGGAACTGCAGGTCCAGGCCACCCCCGTGGATGTCGAAATGCTCGCCCAGATAGGAACCGGACATGGCCGAGCATTCGATGTGCCATCCGGGCCGGCCCGCTCCCCACGGCGAGTCCCAGCTCGGCTCGCCTGCCTTGGCCTGTTTCCAGAGGACGAAGTCGCCGGCGTTGCGTTTATCGGCCTCCACTTCCACCCGCGCACCGGCGCGCAGATCCTCCGGCCGCTTGCCGGAGAGCTTGCCGTAATCCGGGAACTGCGCAACGTCGAAGTAGACATCGCCATCGGCGCCCTGGTAGGCGATCCCCTTGTTCATCAGCCGCTGAATCAGGGCCTGCATCGCGGGCACCGACTGGGTCGCGCGCGGCTCGTGATCCGGCGGCAGAACGCCCAGGGCGCGTTCGTCGTCGTGCATGGCCTCGATGAAGCGTTCCGTGAGCTTTTCCGGTGGCACACCGGTTTCACTGGCCCGGTTGATGATCTTGTCGTCGATGTCGGTGATATTGCGCACGTAGGTGAGCCGGTAGCCCAGGTGACGCAGGTAGCGGGCGACCACGTCGAAGACCACCAGCGCCCGGGCATGGCCCAGGTGGCAGTAGTCATAGACGGTCATGCCGCAGACGTACATGCGCACCTCGCCGGGCCGGATCGGGTGAAACGTTTCCTTGGTGCGCGTAAGGCTGTTGTAAATCGCCAGCATGCGAGCGTCTCCGTCAGGTGCTTGCGTCCCCGGTTTCTCCGGCGAGTGCGGCCGCGGCGCGCAAACGCCGCGCGGCCTCCGCGGGTCCCAGGTACGCGTGAATCCGTGGCAGCTCCGGCCCGTACGTGAGGCCCGTGAGCGCGACGCGCAGGGGCATGAACAGGCCCTTGCCGCGCGCCCCGGTCGCCTCGCGGACCGTGGTGGTTACGGCCTGCCAGTCACCCTCCGCCGCGGCGGCCGCGTGGAAGAAGTCAGGCCCGGCCTGCCGCAGCCAGGCCCGACCCGTGTCGTCCGGCTTGGCCGGTTCCCCGCGCAGAATTCCCAGCCAGTGGCGGACGTCTTCCGGGAACCGGACGTTGTCACGGATAACCGATACCAGCTCGCCGTCGTCTCCGGGCCAGGCATCCCCGGCAGCCGCGCGCATCCACTCGGCGGCGCGCGCCAACGAGAGCGCCGCAACGGCCTCGCGCTGCCAGCGCTGCAATTGCCCGGCGTCGAAACGCGCCGGCGCGCGCGTCAGGCGCTGCTCGCTGAACGACGCCGCCAGGCTGTCGAGATCGCGCAATGTGTCGTCATCATCGTGGTGGCCCAGGCGTGCCAGGTAGTTCACCACCGCCTCTGGCAGGTAACCGGCCTCCCGCAGCTCAACCAGCGCGCGGCTGCCGTTGCGCTTGGACAGCGGCGCCCCGTCATCCCCCAGGATCATGCTGATATGCCCGTAGCACGGTGCCGACAGGCCCAGGGCCTCCAGCAAGAGCAGCTGGCGGGGTGTATTGGTCAGGTGATCCTCGCCGCGCAGCACGCAGGTGATGCCCATGAGGGCGTCATCCACCGCGTTACTGAAGAAAAACGCCGGGGTGCCATCGGCGCGGCGAATGATGAAGTCGCCGATCTCGCCGGTGGGAAATTGCTGCGAGCCGCGGACGCGATCCTCGAAGGTCACCACCTGCCGGGGCGGCACGCGGAAACGCAGAGTGGGACGCAGACCCCGCTCCAGCCGATCCTGGCGCTCGGCCGGGCCCAGGCGCGCACAGGTTCCGGGATAGCGCGGCGGCTGACCGGCTGCCCGCTGGGCCTGCCGGCTGCGCTCGAGCTCCGCCTCGGTGCAAAAGCACGGGTAGGCCTGATCCGCCGCCTCCAGGCGCTGGAAGTAGTCAGCGTAGGTCGGCTGGCGCGCGGACTGCTGATAGGGCCCACAGGACCCGCCGACATCCGGGCCCTCGTCCCAGTCCAGGCCGAGCCAACGCAGATCGTCGCACAGCTGGTCCAGGTGCTCCGGGCGCGAGCGCTCGCTGTCGGTATCCTCGGCCCGGAGCACGAACGCCCCGCCGTCGCGACGGGCCAGAAGCGCGTTGAAAAGCGCTGTGCGCACGTTGCCCAGATGCAGCGCTCCGGTGGGACTGGGTGCAAAACGCGTCCGGCCCCCCGCGGGAATCCGGCTCGTGTCATTGTCTTGGGTCACGCCACTGCCCTCCTGCCGCGGCGCGCCATCATAGCCGAGTGCGGTGCCCCGCCCAACCGTACGAGCCGTCGTCACGGCACCGGTGAACCCGCGGCTTCAGGCGCGTACCATACGAGCGCATGTCATCAGGGAGAACCGCCATGCTGCCCACCGTGTTCATCGCCGATCTGCATCTGGATGAGCAACGCCCGGAAATCGTTCAGCTGTTTCTGCGTTTTCTCGAAGACACCGCGGGGCAGGCGCAGGCCCTGTACATCCTCGGCGACCTGTTCGAGGCCTGGATTGGCGACGACGCAGTTCCGGCGGATCACCCGGTGCTCACAGGCCTGCGGCGCTTCTCGGCCACCGGCACGCCATTATACGTCATGCGTGGCAACCGGGATTTTCTGCTCGGCGATACCTTCGCCGAGGTCACCGGCGCCACCCTGCTGGACGATCCCACCGTCATCCACCTGGGCGGCGAGGCCGTGCTGCTCATGCACGGGGACCTGCTGTGCACCGACGACCAGGAGTACCAGCAGTTCCGGGCCATGGTGCACGACCCGGAATGGCAGCGGGATTTCCTGGCGCGCCCGGTCAGCGAGCGCCTTGCGCTGGCCCGGGATGCCCGCGCCGGCAGCGCCGAGCACACCAGCAGCCTGAATGACAGTGCCGCCGGCATCATGGACGTCAACGACCAGGCCGTGCGCGAAACCATGCGCGCCTACGCCGTGCGGCGCCTCATCCACGGC
>JAWOFB010000072.1:0-2531 GCA_046482445.1 Ectothiorhodospiraceae bacterium
GTCAAACCACCGTTCGTGCGCAACGGACAACCTGTTATCGATTGAACGACCCGCCTGCCCGCGGGTCCGAACCTCAAGGGACGCACAGCAATGAGCAACGTACCCAGCGACCTCAAGTACGCTTCCAGTCACGAGTGGGTCCGCCAGGAGGATGACGGCACCGTCACCGTGGGGATCAGTGACCACGCCCAGGATTCCCTGGGGGATCTGGTCTTCGTGGAACCTCCGGAGATCGACCGGGCCATCGAGTCCGGCGAGCCCGTCGCCGTGGTCGAGTCGGTCAAGGCCGCGTCCGATGTCTATGCGCCGGTGGGCGGGACCATCGTGGACGCCAATGGTCAGCTTCAGGACGCACCCGAGCTGGTGAACACCGATCCCTACGGCGAGGGCTGGATCATGCGGATCCGCCCGGACGATCCGGATACGGTGGAAGAACTCATGACGGCGACCGACTACGAGCACTTCGTCACCGAGGACGACGAGGGCTGACACCTGTCTCCGCAACCAGGGTCAACATTGCCATGCCATTTATTCCGCACACTGAAGAAGACCTCCGCCACATGCTGGCGGAGATCGGGGTCGACAGCATCAATGCGCTGTTCGAGGAAATCCCCGCCGACCTGCGCGATCCGGGCCTGCCCGGCGTGCCCGCCGGCGTCTCCGAGATGGAGATCAGCCGCATCATGAACGAGCGCGCCCAGCAGGACATGCTGGGGCCGTGCTTTCTCGGCGCCGGCGCCTATCGGCACCACGTGCCGGCGGCAGTCTGGGAGCTGACCACGCGCGGCGAGTACTACAGCGCGTACACGCCCTACCAGGCCGAGGCGAGCCAGGGCACGCTGCAGCTCATCTACGAGTACCAGAGCATGATGTCCGGGCTCATGGGGATGGATGTCTCCAACGCCTCGCTGTATGACGGCGGCTCGTCCCTGGGCGAATCCGTGCTCATGGCCGTGCGCGGCAACCGCAAGTCCAAATCCGGCCGCATTCTGGTGCCGGATACGGTCAACCCGCTGTACCTGGACGCCACGCGCACCATTGTCGGCAATCAGGGCATCCACATGGAGACCGTGCCCAGCGATCCCAAGACCGGGGTCGTGGACCCGGCCACGCTGCGCCAGTGGGAAGGCGAGGACATTGCCGCCCTGGTGGTGCCGCAGCCGAACTGGTTCGGTCGGCTGGAGGAAGCTTCGGCGCTCACCGACTGGGCCCATGCCAACGGCGCACTGGTGATCGGGGTGGTGAACCCCACGGCCGTCGCGGTTATTGCGCCGCCGGGCGAGTGGGGTACTGACGGTGCCGACATCGCCTGCGGCGAGGGACAGCCCCTGGGGATTCCGCTGAGTTCCGGCGGTCCCTACTTCGGCTTCATGTGCTGCCGCAAGGCCTACGTTCGCCAGCTACCCGGGCGCATGGTCGGCCGCACCGTGGACATGGAGGGCCGCACCGGCTATACCCTGACCCTGCAGGCCCGCGAGCAGCACATCCGTCGCGCCAAGGCCACGTCCAACATCTGCACCAATCAGGGATTGATGGTGACCGCCGCGACCATCTATCTGTCGCTGCTGGGGGCGGAAGGCCTGGAGCGTGTGGCGGCTGCCTGCCACGCCAACACCCGGGCGCTGACGCACCGGCTCACCGGGATCCCCGGCGTGAGCCTGCGTTTCGACGGCCCGTACTTCCACGAGCGCGTGCTCGACCTGGATCGCCCCGCCGAGGCGGTATTCCAGCAACTAGCGCAGCAGGGCATTCTCGCCGGCTACCCGCTGGGGCGCCACGACAAGCGGCTCAGCAACTCGCTGCTCGTGTGCGCCACGGAAACCGTCACCGAGGCCGACATGGACCGCTACGCGAGTGCCCTGGGCCAGGCGCTGGCCCAGGCCGCGTAAACCACCGGAGGTCACACCGTGAATCAGGAAGAGCTTATCTTCGACCTTGGGCGCACCGGGCGCTTCGCCCGCGCCCAGGCGCCCGCCGAGCGCGCAGACATCAGCGACATCCCGGACAGTCACCGCCGCCGCACGCGTGCGGTGATGCCGGAGACGTCCGAGCTGCAGGTGGTGCGCCACTACACGCGGCTGTCACAGAAAAACTTCTCCATCGACACGCACTTCTATCCACTGGGTTCGTGCACCATGAAGCACAACCCGCGGGCGTGTAACAGCCTGGCCATGCTGCCCGGGTTCCTGGACCGGCACCCGCACGCGCCGGAGCATACCGGCCAGGGCGTGCTGTCCTGCTTCTGGGAGCTCCAGGAGATGCTGGCCGAGGTCACCGGCATGAAGGCGGTTTCTCTAGCGCCCATGGCCGGTGCTCAGGGCGAGCTTACCGGGGTGGCCATGATCCGCGCCTACCACGACGCGCGGGGGGATGACGGCCGCACCGAGATCCTGGTGCCGGACGCCGCCCACGGGACCAACCCGGCCACCGCCGTCATGTGCGGTTACAAGGTGCGGGAGCTGCCCACGTCCCGCGACGGCGACGTGGACATGGACTTCCTGCGCGAGGTCGTGGGGCCCCAGACTGCCGGG
>JAWOFB010000170.1:0-3830 GCA_046482445.1 Ectothiorhodospiraceae bacterium
TCCGTGCGTCGGTCAGCCGGCGCTTTCTGGTGCACGAGGACGGCACGCCGTTTTTCTACCTGGGCGACACCGCCTGGGAGCTGTTCCACCGCCTGAACCGCGCCGAAGTGCGCACATACCTGGCGGACCGGGCAGCCAAGCGGTTCACCGTGGTGCAGGCCGTGCTGTTGTCGGAGCTGAACGGCCTGACCACGCCCAACGCCAACGGTGACCTGCCCCTGGTGGACCTGGACCCCGCCCGGCCGGATGAAAGCTACTTTCAGCACGTGGACTACGTCGTCCGGCAGGCGGAGGAATACGGCCTGGTCATGGCGCTGCTGCCCACCTGGGGCTCCTATACGGTCCGGGAGGAACATCCCTTTCTGGAGGATCACGCCCTCTTCAATCCGTCGAACGCCCGCACCTACGGGCGGTTCCTCGGCGCACGCTACGGGAACCGGCCCAACGTGCTCTGGATCCTGGGTGGTGACCGTGTGCCGAAGGGAGCAGAGGAGACCTGGTGCGCCATGGCCCGCGGCATCGCCGAGGGCGCCTGCGGTGACGAAGACTACTCTTCGACAGTGATGACCTACCATCCCCGCGGCGGCCACAGCAGCGCCGAGTGGTGGCACGAAGCGCCGTGGCTGACCTTCAACATGGTCCAGTCCGGCCACCAGAGGTCCAGCACGCCCCACCGCATGATCGCGCGGGACTACGCCCGACGGCCGCCCAAACCCGTGCTGAACGGCGAGCCAGGCTATGAAGCCATCCCCGACCGCCTGGACACCAACCGCTTCAAGCTGGATGCGCGGGACGTGCGTCGGTTCGCCTACTGGTCGGTCTTCGCCGGCGCATGTGGTCACACCTACGGCGCCAACGAGATGTGGATGATGTGGACACCGGACATCGAGCCCATAGCGGAGCAGGCCACTCCCCTGCTGGGTGCGGACACCCCGTGGCACGAGGCGCTCGATTACCCCGGCGCCGGCCAGATGCGCCACATTCGCGCTCTGATGGAGTCCCGCCCCTTCCTCACCCGTGTACCTGACCAGTGCCTTGTGGCATCCGAGGCAACAACGGGCCTGCGCCACGTGCAGGCGAGCCGTTGCGCCGACGGGAGCTACGCAATGGTGTATCTGCCCCAGCCGGGCCAGAGCGTGGATGTGCGGATGTCCCGCATGTCCGCCGAGACTGTGACGGCATGGTGGTATGATCCGCGCACCGGGGAGGCCCACCCGACAGCCGAAGGACTGGCGGCTTGCGGCATGCGGGGCTTCACGGCGCCGGAACTCGGCCACGACTGGGTGCTGGTGCTGGACGCCGCCGAGCGCCGGTTCGGCCTGCCGGGCGGCGCCTCATAGCGCCGGGTGGGGTTCAGGCCCCAGCAACGATCCTTTCGGCCGCGTGCAGATCGCTGCAGCTCAGCACCAGTTGCGTTGCATCGGCAGCCCGGTCCCTGCTTCCGTATATGAAGTTGACCTCCACCCCCTCGTCAGCCAGCCTGCCGCTGACTCGCGCGAGTGCATCCCGTGCGCCGGCCACTTCGAAAACCAGCACTTCTGTGGAGGCGAAGGCGAGTCCGTGCTCGCGCAGCTTCTCAGCGGCCTGATCGGGCTTGTCGGCAACCAGGCGAACCGTCGTGGTCTCGGTAGAGTCCAACACCGAGAGCGCTAACACCCCGATGTCGGCGTCCGCCAGGCGGCGGCTGAGACTGGCAAGCTGGCCCTGCCCGGAGGTCAGAACCACCGAGAGCTGCTGCGTCCTGCGCACAACGGGCAGTCTGCCTGCAGGGGAAGCCGCGCCCTGCCCGGGGCCGCCTTCACCGTCCGCCGCCGGAGCCGCGCGGGCGCCCGGTGCGCGCCTCTGCAGGCTCCAGATGGGCGGCGCCGGTGCGGCGCTCGGCGCAGGCGGTCGGCGCGAGCGCACGTCATGCATCCGCTCCTTCGGGCCCAGATACCGAATGAAGGACCGCAGTTCCTCCAACCCGAAATGCCCCTCCATTTCGTCGGTCATGATCTGGAGGGCGGCGAAAGGCGCTGCTGCCTCCCCGTAGGAACGCTTCGTGGTCAACGCGTCGTAGACATCCACCACCGTGGAGAACCGGACGATGGGCGGGATGTCCTCTCCGGCCAGACCGTCCGGATAGCCGGAGCCGTCGTAGTGTTCGTGGTGGTTGCGGATGATCGCCGCCGCCGTGGGAGACAGCCGCATGTGCTCACCAGCCATTTCCAGCCCAACCACCGGGTGCTCCTTGATCTGCTCGAACTCATCCGGGGTCAACTGGCCTGGTTTCTCGAGGATCTCCCGGGGAATCTGCGACTTCCCTATGTCGTGCAGGATGGCTCCCCGGCCGATCTCGCGCAGGGTCTTGGCGCTGCTGATGGCCAGCAGGTCCTTCGCGGCGGCAACCAGCAGCCCACACACGTTCACGCTGTGCGTGTAGGTGTAGTAGTCGTGCGTGATCAGGGAACTGATGTCCTGCAGGGGGTCGGCGCTCTCGAGCACCGACTCCACCACGAAGCCCACCATCCGCGAGGCCCGCTTCAGGTTCTCCCCGCTGCGCGGGTCATCAAAGAGGTGATGCACCACCCGCGAGGCCGACTGGTAGACGATAGGCAACGCCTTCTCGGCCGTCAGCAAATCGTCCTGCAGGATGGTGTCGAGCTGTTCCTCCACATACCGGTGGTATGCCTCCTCGTCATCCCCGCGCATGTGGAGTTCTTCCACGCCGTTGCGGATCAGGCGCTGGCGCACCTGGTCTGTCAGCGGCGCGTCCGCGCTCTTGTACAGGACGAACCTGGGCGGGTTCTCCTCGTGGAGATACAGGTCAACCGGCGCACTGGTGCCCGGCTGCATCACCCCGAGTGGAAGAGGGAAGAAATCCTGGTGGGCCTCAGGCGATACCGCGCGCGCCTCTGACTGCTGCTCTTTCCCTGGGGACATAGGCCTGCCCGCCTTCACCGAACAAGGCAACCGGCAGATGCAGGACTGGCCTCCCCCTCTGGAGCCGTACGCTCAAACGCGCTCCTCACGCACCCAGCCCGCGACAGGTACTGAAGCCCGGCGGACGTGTCCGCGCCGCCGGTGCACTTCGTGTACAAAGCTCAAACACCGGACATACTGCAAGAACCTTGCCATCGCATTATGCGAATATACAACAGGCCGCACCAGCAACGCGCACAACACACTATAGCCCCGGAGCGCACCACAGAAGCAATGTCCCCCCTGCCTGAAGTGCGCAGCACGGTTCGTGCTTCGGGGGGGTGACGTTGCCATATGCGACAGGGCATGCACCCGTCCTGGCGCGCCCAACCCCGCGTGCGTGTCTATGAGAGCGCCGCTTCCGCCGCGGCCAGATCGTCGCAGCTAACCACGATTACGGCCGGCTGGCCGGGCTGCCCGGCGCTGCCGTAGACATAGCTGATGTTGATGCCCTCGTCGGCCAGCGCCCGCGCCATGCCCGCCAGAGCGCCGACCTCGTGAGGCAAGTCGGCCAGCAGCACCGGGCTGCGAACGAACGACATGCCGGCCGCGGTCAGTGCATCTGCCGCGCCGGCGACATCGTCGGCCACCAGCCGCACGGTTCCCGCCTCGGTGCAGTCGTGGACCGACGCGGCGATTATGTTGACGCCGGCGTCCGCCAGAACCCGCGCCAGACTGGCAAGCTGGCCGGTTTCGTTCGCCATGTTGACCGAAAGCTGCTCAGTGCGCTCCATTGCTCCTCCTCAACGGTGAATTCCGAGTTGGAAACCAACACCTCACATACGGCGCGATTCACACTTCCAGCAGCACCCGCTCGATGCGCGCGGGGTCGTCGGTTCCCAGGCCACGTTCGGCGGCTGTGGCCAGAT
>JAWOFB010000337.1:0-3264 GCA_046482445.1 Ectothiorhodospiraceae bacterium
ACGAAGAGCCCGTGGAGGTCAGCATCCGGCTGGAGGAGCCGGTCACGGACGCGCTGACGCTCACCGCCGAATACCAGGGCTGCAACAAGGAGACGGGCGTGTGCTATCCGCCGCTGTCCACCGAGGTGCAGCTCTCCGGCGACAGCAATGGTGGTTCGGCCAGCATCACCGGCGCGGGCGGGGGCACTGGCGCCGCTGGCACCGGCGCCGGGTCCGGGCCGCTGGCGGAACTGCTCGCCGGCGGCCACCTGGGACTCACCCTGGCCGGCTTCTTCGCGGCGGGCGTCCTGCTCGCGTTTACGGCCTGCATGTACCCGCTCATTCCCATTCTCTCCGGGTTGATTGCCGGTGACGGCGAGCAGCGCTCGGGGCGCCGGGCCTTCTGGTTGTCCCTGGTATTCGTCCAGGCCTCGGCGGTGGCCTATGCAATCGCCGGTGCCATCGCCGGACTGACCGGCTCCGCCATCCAGGCCGACCTGCAAAGCCCTGTGGTCCTGGGCGGGTTCGCCGTGTTGTTCGCGGCCCTGGCTCTGGCGATGTTCGGTGTCTATGACATCCGTGTGCCCACTGCCCTGCAGACCCGCCTGGACGCCCTGTCGCGCCGCCAGCGCGGCGGCACCTTCGTGGGCGCCGGCATCATGGGGGCCCTGTCCGCCCTGATCATGGGCGCATGCTCCGGTCCGGCGCTGATCGCGGCCCTGGCGTTCATCAGCAATACCGGCGACGCGGCCCTGGGCGGGTTGGCTTTGTTCGCCATGGGCAACGGCATGGGACTCCCCCTGCTGGTGGTGGGCACCGCCCTGGGCCGGTGGCTGCCGCGGTCGGGCCCCTGGATGGTGCGCGTCAAGCAGCTGTTCGGCGTGCTGTTCCTGGCAGTCGCCCTGTGGCTGCTGGACCGCTTCCTGCCGGGTCCGGTGATGCTGGCCCTGTGGGCGCTGCTGCTGGCGGGCGTGGCCGTGGCCCTGGGCGTGCTCGACCGGGACGTCGGCACGGGGCTGGTGCAGCGCGGGCGGCAGTTCGCCGGGCTGATGCTGGTCCTGTGGAGCGCCGTGCTGCTGGTGGGCGCGGCCGCCGGCGGCGGCAACTTCTGGCAGCCGCTGGCGCCGCTGGCCGGCGGCCCGGCGCCGGAACAGGACGACCAGGCCGCGACGTTCCGCGACGTGGACAGCCTGGACGAACTGCGCACCGCCGTTGACCAGGCAGCGCAGCAGGGGCAGGCCACCGTGGTGGATTTCTACGCCGACTGGTGCGTGTACTGCGTCCAGCTCGAGGAGCAGACCTTTCCCGACCCGGCCGTCCGCGAGGCGCTGGCGGGGAAACAACTCCTGCGCGTGGATGTCACCGACATGACGTCGGAGCACCGGGAACTGCTGGAGGCACTGGATGTCTTTCTGCCACCGGCGGTGTTGTTCTTCGGGCCGGACGGCGAGGAGCGACGCGCCGAGCGCATTGTCGGTTTCCTGGAACCCGGCGCGTTCGTCCAGCGCACCCGGGCCGCACTTCCGCGTGAAGAGGGTGAGACATGAGCGAAGCCTCCGGGCGTTACCGCTGGGTTTTCATCGCAGCAGCCGCCGCCGGTCTTCTGGCGGCCGCGGCCGGCGCGGCCACCTGGATCCTCTGGTTCCAGCCCGAGACACGACCGGCATTCACCATGACCGACCTGGAAGGCGACGAGCGCGCCATCAGCGAGTGGGACGGCGATCTGGTGGTGCTCAATTTCTGGGCCAGCTGGTGCCGGCCGTGTGTCGAGGAGATCCCGGTCTTCACGGAACTGCAGGCCGACTACGGTGACCAGGGCCTGCAAATGCTCGGGGTGGCGGTGGACAACCGCGACGCCGCCCGGGATTTCAGCGAGCGCCTGGAGATGAACTACCCCAGCTTCCAGGGCACAACCAGCGGCATGGAACTGGTCGAGGCCTACGGCAATCAGCGGGGCACGCTGCCTTACACCGTCGTCATCGACCGGGACGGGACCATCGTCCACCGCTTTGACCGGGAAATCGAGCGCGACGACATCGAGCCCGTCATCCGCAAGCACCTGTAATCCAACGCCCGGTGCCACGACGCGGGCCTGAGTTCTGCTTCTGGTGCAGTGCGTCATCAGCGAAAGGCTCGCATCTGCGGCGATTTGTCCTGATTCCCGGGGATCGCGTAGACATGCCGCAACCCTTGCTTCACACTTGCGCGAATTGGCAGCGGAGCCGCGGCACCGTCCGGAGCGCAAATGGCAAGCATCCTGGTCCTCCACGGACCCAACCTCAATTTGCTCGGCCGCCGCGAGCCCGGACTCTACGGCGCCGAAACCCTGGCCGCCATTGACCAGCGGCTCCGGGCCCAGGCGCGTGAAGCGGCGATCCGGCTGGATACGCTGCAGAGCAACCACGAAGGCGAACTGGTGGAGCGCATCCACCAGGCCGCCGATGACGGCACCGATTTCATCATCATCAATCCGGCGGCCCTGACCCACACCAGCGTAGCGCTGCGGGATGCCCTGCTCGGCGTGGGCATCCCGTTCATCGAGGTCCACCTGTCCAACGTCCACGCACGCGAGCCGTTCCGCCAGCACTCGTATCTCTCCGATGTCGCCCTGGGCGTGATCACCGGCCTGGGGGCGAGCGGCTACGAACTGGCGCTACGGGCGGCGCTGGGGCACCTCACCGACGAAGCAGGATAACGAGCCATGGACATCCGCAAGATCAAGCGCCTCATCGAACTGCTTGAGGAATCGGGGATCAACGAGATCGAGATCCGCGAGGGCGAGGAGTCCGTGCGGATCAGCCGCAGCGGCCCCAACGCCGGCGTCCAGATGATGCCGGCCCAGCCGCAGCCACAGGCCGCACCCCAGCCACAGCCGGCGCCGACGGATGCCGGAACCGCGGATAGCAGCGGCGACGCCGGCTCCGCTGCATCAGGCGAGGATGCCCTGCCCGAGGGCCATGTGGTGCGCTCCCCCATGGTGGGTACGTTCTATCGAGCACCGGCGCCCGGGGCCAAGCCTTTCGTCGAGGAGGGCCAGGCCGTCAAGGCCGGCGATACGCTGTGTATCGTCGAGGCCATGAAGATGCTCAACCAGATCGAGGCGGACCACGCGGGAACCGTGGCCGCCATCCTGCTGGAGGAAGGACAGCCGGTGGAGTACGACCAGCCGCTGTTCGTCCTCCAGTAACGACTCGACAGGAGTCCCTGCGCTCATGCTGGAAAAAGTCCTGATTGCCAATCGCGGCGAGATCGCCCTGCGCATCCTGCGCGCCTGCCGCGAACTGG
>JAWOFB010000377.1:0-3084 GCA_046482445.1 Ectothiorhodospiraceae bacterium
CTTGAGGCCCTTCGGGTGGTGGTGAACGCCGCTATGGACTGCGTTACTCGTCGGTTATGTAGCGTCACTACACCGCCCTCCTCGCGCCTCGCCACAGCGGCGCCATCACCACTGAGGCCTGGCTTGACTTCCTTAAAGGTTAGTACCTCTTGCCGCCGTCCCTGACGACTCTCGCGCGCCGTCCCGTGCGCGGCCGCCCCGTGTGTGAGCGCGACGGTAGTCGTTTTGCGCCGGCCCTGCAACGCCCCGACCGCACTTGGGCGCGGCTCCCTTGCGGCGGACACGCCCCGTTGTCATGCGCCATACTCCCGGAAGCGTGCAATAATCGGCGGGAGGTTTCATGGACCACACAAGCGATCCTGCTGGCGCCGCAACCCGGGACGACTGGGTCAGCCATACCGTCGTCAATCAGCCACCGCCCTTTGAGCCGCGCAACCTCTACACCACCGACCGGGTGTTACGGGATTGCGTCCGCAATCACGGCGGTGACTGGGGTGAGGCGCGCCTGCATGCCTACGGCGATCGGGCCGGTGACGCGTTATGGCAGGCCGGATTCGATGCCAATGCCAACCCGCCGGCGCTGCGCAGCCACGACCGCTATGGCCACCGCATCGATCAGGTGGTCTTCCACCCCGCGTATCACCACCTCATGACCGCCGCCATGGATGCCGGCATTCACGCCCTGTCGTGGGCGGAGCCCGGCACCGGTGCCCAGGTGGTGCGGGCAGGGCTGATGTTTCTCCACAATCAGGCCGAGGCCGGCACCATGTGTCCCACGACCATGACGCACGCCGCCGTGCCGGCGCTGCGGCACCAGCCCGATGTCGCGGCCGAGTGGGAACCCCGCATCCGGCGGTATCACTACGACCCCCGCTTCCTGCCACCGCAAGACAAGGACGGTGTCACCATCGGCATGGGGATGACCGAGAAACAGGGCGGCTCCGACGTGCGGGCCAACACCACGCGCGCCCAACCCGTGGGTGGCGGTGGCCCGGGCCGGCCGTACGAATTACTCGGCCACAAGTGGTTCTGCTCGGCACCCATGTCCGACGCGTTCCTGGTCCTCGCCCAGGCACCGGGTGGCCTGAGCTGCTTCCTGCTGCCGCGCTGGCGACCCGACGGCACGGTCAATGCCATTCACATCCAGCGGCTCAAGGACAAGCTGGGCAACCGGTCCAACGCCTCATCGGAGGTGGAGTTCTTCGACGCCTACGCGGTCCTGATCGGCGAAGAGGGTCGTGGTGTCGCCACCATCATCGACATGGTGGCGCAGACACGGCTGGACTGCATGATCGGCTCCACTAGCCTCATGCGCCACGGCCTGGCCCAGGCTATGCACCACTGTGCCCACCGCGGCGCCTTCGGCGATCGCCTCATCGATCAACCACTGATGCGCAACGTCCTCGCCGACCTGGCTCTGGAGGTGGAGGGGGCCGCCGCCCTGACCTTCCGGGTGGCCGCCGCCCAGGACCGCGCCGTGGACGACCCGCGGGAGGCGGGACTGGCCCGCATTGCCACGACCCTGGGTAAGTACTGGATCTGCAAGCGCGCCGCCGGGCACATCACCGAGGCCCAGGAATGCCTCGGTGGTGCCGGCTACGTGGAGGAACACCCCCTGCCCCGCCTCTACCGCGAAGCCCCGGTCAATGCCATCTGGGAGGGTTCCGGCAACATCCAGTGCCTAGATGTCATCCGCGCCATGCGCAAGCAGCCCGAGGCGGTGGCCGTGTTGCAGGAGGAGCCGGAGCGCCACCGTGGTCAAAACAGCCACCTGGATGCGGCAGTGGACCGCGTCCATCGCCGGCTCGAGGCAACCGACCGGCTGCCGGCCGAGGCACGCATGCTGGTCGAGGACCTGGTGCTGGCACTGCAGGGCAGCCTGCTGCTGACACACGGCGATCCACGTGTCGCCGAAACGTTTTGTGCCGCGCGTCTCGGGCCGGAGCGCAACCTCCTGTACGGCGGCCTGCCGGGTACGGCCGACCTGGAAACGCTGCTCGCCCGCGCCACGCCGGAATTGCAAACCTGACAGACGACAAGCTTTCGGTCATACAGCGGCCACCTGACCATCGCTGCGCGGGTCCGCCGCCCCCTCCAGAAGCCCGTCCGTGCGGCGGCTGATCGCGCCCGCGTGCCCCATTGCGTCGGCAAAGGGCCCGAGAACCTCGACATCGTGGCCGGCGCGGCGCAGCGCCTCAAGCAATGGCGGTTCGAACCGCGATTCCAGCTTGAGACTGGTACTGGCACTCCCCCAGGTGCGACCCAGGAGCCAGCGCGGCGCCGTCACCGCGTCCTGCAGGGGCCGGCCAAAGAGAACGTGGCGGGAGAATACCGCCGCCTGGGTCTGTGGCTGCCCCTCACCGCCCATGGTGCCGTAGACCAGGGTACGGCCGTCTTCGAGCCGCGCCATGGCCGGGTTCAAGGTGTGAAAGGGCTTGCGCCCGGGCTCCAGCGCCTGGAGCGCTGCCGGGTCCAGCGAAAAACTCATGCCGCGGTTCTGGAGCAGGATGCCGGTACTTGGCGACACCACGCCGGAGCCGAACTCCCAGTACAGGCTCTGGATCATGCTGGCACTGCGCCCTTCGCTGTCCATGGCCCCCAGCCACACCGTGTCGCCGCCGGGCGTCGCCCGGGGCCAGGGACTGGCCCACATGCGGTCGATGCCACTGGCCGCAGCCGCCAGCCATTCCGGGGTCAGGTAGGATGCGGGATCGTCCGGTACACGCTCCGGGTCCGTGACGAGGCGGTCCCGCACCCGGAACGCTGCCTTGGTCGCCTCGATCAGACCGTGGACATGCTCGAACGACTCCGCCCCGGTGACGTCCAGTTGCTGGAACAGACCCAGGATGATCAGCGATGCCACGCCCTGGGTCGGCGGCGGCAGGTTGTAGACACGGCCACAGGGCAGATCCAGCGAAAGCGGTGTGACCGGGCTGGCTTCGAAGCGACTCAGGTCGCGGTCTGACAGGGGGCTATCCACAACCAGCAGATCACGGGCCAGCGCCTCGGCGATCTCGCCGCGGTAAAACGCCTCCAGGCCCTCCCTGCCCAGCTGTTCCAGGGTATCCGCCAGGCGTGGCTGAT
>JAWOFB010000381.1:0-3639 GCA_046482445.1 Ectothiorhodospiraceae bacterium
TCAAGTTCAATTACTATGAATAGCATAAAAGGTTCATCAAGTATTAAGCAATATTCAGACAATGTCTTACTTTTACACAGATTAGATAGAGAAGATGAAGAAGCGAGGGGGAAAGTGCGTCTTGTTGTCACAAAAAACACTACACCTGCGGTGGCGTGGTCGTGGACCGTCAGGGGCATACGGATTTGGCCGGGCTCTACGCCATCGGGGAGGTTTCCTATACCGGTCTGCACGGCGCCAATCGCCTCGCCAGCAACTCCCTGCTGGAGTGCCTGGTCTACGGCACCGCGGCCGCCGACGATATCGCCGAGCGCGTTCACCGCATGCCGCCGCCAGAGGAACTCCCGCCCTGGGACGAGAGCCAGGTGACGGATTCCGACGAGCAGGTGGTGGTCAGCCACAACTGGGATGAACTGCGCCGGTTCATGTGGGATTACGTGGGCATTGTGCGGACCGGAAAACGCCTGGAGCGCGCGCGGCACCGCGTGGACTTGCTCCAGTCGGAGATCCGCGAGTACTACGGCAATTTCCGTGTCAACGGGGACCTGCTCGAGCTCCGCAACCTGGCCACCGTCGCGGAATTGATTATTCGCTGTGCCCAGGCTCGCCGCGAGAGTCGCGGCCTGCACTACACCTTGGATGCCCCGGAGCCAGGGGACTCACCGGAGGCCACCGTGCTCACCCCAAGCACATAGTGCAGCCGCCGCCGATCGGCGAAAGCCAGGGCGTCGCGGGGCAACACAACGCAGCCGTGCCCGTGGGCTGGGTGGTGCAGGTACAGAACGATCAACACTGGGTGGCGAAACCAGGATCGCAAATCCCAGTGAGTGGCCTTGTCGGCTTGGCCGCGAACGGTAACGCGGGCCTCGCCCGGGTCAATCAGTAAATGCCGGGCGGAAACACGGCGTGGGCAGGCGGGAATGCATCCGCGGAGCAGCAGTCCCGGCAGTAGCGCTAATACAGCCGTTATCGAGACCCAGGGAGCCTTGAACACAGCGAGCAGACCGCATCCGGCCAGGCCCGCGTACCACAGCGTCAGCAACCAGGACCGTTTAACTGTGAAACCCGTAGTGGCCGCGTATTCGCTCCACGAGTTGCGCCATCCCGGCATCGTCCGGTACCTCTCCCTGGTAAAACCACCCGAACAGCGTGTCGTCCTGCGTCGCCAGCAACGTCTCGAACCGAGCCCGGTCGGCCTCGCCGAGTTCACTGTAGCCGCTGTCGAGGAATCGTTCCAGGACCAGGTCCAGCTCACGCATGCCTCGGCGGCACCGCCAGCGGAGTCGGGACTGCTCGCTCAATCGTGCGCCTCCACCGTTCGCGTTGAAGGCTGATAGGCCGGCCAACGCCCTTCCGGGCCAGGATTCAACAAACGCTAGCGCCTGAGCCACTGCCGCGCACCGGTGGGCCCGGAACGCGGCGGAACCCAGCTGTTAGCGTCGCTCGACCATGAGTTTCTTGATCTCGGCGATGGCCTTGGCCGGATTGAGGCCCTTGGGACAGGTCTGGGCGCAGTTCATGATTGTATGGGAGCGATACAGCTTGAACGGATCCTCGAGGTCATCCAGGCGCTCGCCCGTTGTCTCGTCCCGGCTGTCGGCAATCCATCGGTAGGCCTGCAACAGCACCGCTGGACCCAGATAGCGGTCACCGCTCCACCAGTAGCTCGGGCAGGCCGTTGTGCAGCAAGCGCACAGGATGCACTCGTAGAGTCCGTCCAGCTTGGCCCGGTCCTCCTTGCTCTGAAGCCGTTCACGATCCGGCGGTGTCGGCGTCTCGGTCCGGATCCACGGCTTGATGGAGGCATACTGCGCGTAGAAGTGGGTCAGGTCTGGCACCAGATCCTTGACGACGGGCATGTGCGGGAGTGGGTACACCCGCACATCACCATCGACGTCGTCGCAGGCCTTGATGCAGGCCAGCGTGTTGGTGCCGTCGATGTTCATGGCGCAGGACCCGCAGATCCCCTCCCGGCACGAGCGACGGAAGGTCAGACTGGGGTCCACCTCGTTCTTGATCTTGATCAGCGCATCCAGAACCATCGGGCCGCAGTCGTCCCTGTCCACCTCGAACGTGTCCATCCGCGGATTGCCGCCGTCGTCCGGCTTCCAGCGATAGACGCGGAACCGTTGCACATTGGTGGCCCCCTCGGGCGCGCGCCAGGTCTCGCCCTCGTGCACACGGGAGTTTTCCGGAAGCTTGAACTCTGCCATTTGCCCTTCACCCTCGCTGTTAGTCGACCCGACCCGTTCCGGTGCTCTTAGTACACCCGCGCCTTCGGCGGAATGACCTCAACCTCGTCGGTGAGCGTGTTCATGTGAACCGGTCGGTAATCGATGGTCGTGTTGCCTCGTGTATCCATCCACGACAGCGTATGTTTCATCCAGTTGTCGTCGTCGCGTTCACCGTAGTCCTCCCGGGCGTGTGCCCCGCGACTCTCGGTGCGGTTACGCGCCGACTGGATCGTGGTCACGGAACAACCCAGCAGATTATCCAGCTCCAGCGTCTCGACCAGGTCCGAGTTCCAGATCAGGGACCGATCGGTGACGGCAATGTCGTCAAAGGCGGCGTAGACCTCCGCCATGCGCTCGCAGCCTTCCTCGAGCACCTCCCCGGAGCGGAATACGGCCGCAAAGTTCTGCATGACATTCTGCATCTTGGCCCGCACATCTGCAGTGGGTTGACTGCCATTGGCATTGCGCAGTCGGTCCAGCCGCTCCAGGGCGAAGTCGGCGCAATTCGGCGGCAGCGGGCGGTGATTATCACCCTGCTCCGCCACCAGCTCCTTGGCACGCATGCCCGCGGCGCGCCCGAAGACCACCAGGTCCAACAGCGAGTTGGAGCCCAGCCGGTTGGCCCCGTGGACCGAGACACACGCGGCCTCGCCGATGGCCATGAGTCCCGGCACGGTGGCATCCGGATTGCCGTCACGCAGCGTCACCACCTCGCCCTTGTAGTTGGTGGGAATGCCGCCCATGTTGTAGTGAACGGTGGGCAGCACCGGGATCGGTGACCGCGTGACGTCAACGCCCGAAAAGATCTTGGCAGTCTCGGCGATACCCGGCAGACGCTCGTTGATGACCTCGGGGCCGAGGTGCTCCAGGTGCAGATTGATATGATCGCCGTTGGGTCCGACACCACGCCCTTCCCGGATTTCCACCGTCATGGAGCGACTGACCACGTCACGTGAGGCCAGGTCCTTGGCGTTGGGCGCGTAACGCTCCATAAACCGTTCGCCGTTGGCATTGGTCAGGTAGCCGCCTTCGCCGCGGACGCCTTCCGTAATCAAGCAGCCGGCGCCGTAGATGCCCGTGGGGTGAAACTGCACAAACTCCATGTCCTGCAGGGGCAGACCGGCGCGCAGTACCATACCCATGCCGTCACCGGTGCAGGTGTGGGCCGACGTGCACGAGAAATACGAGCGCCCGTAGCCGCCCGTCGCCAGGACCGTCTCGTGGGCACGGAACCGGTGAATGGTGCCGTCGTGCAGATTGAGCGCAATCACGCCGCGGCACGCTCCGTCATCATCCATGATCAGGTCCAGCGCGAAGTACTCGATGAAGAACTCCGCCTCGTACTTGAGCGCCTGCTGATAAAGGGTATGCAGGATGGCATGACCGGTTCGGTCGGCGGCCGCGC
>JAWOFB010000382.1:0-5221 GCA_046482445.1 Ectothiorhodospiraceae bacterium
ATCTTCCTGGTCTCGCCCGTGTTCGAGTTCAAAGAGCTCATGCCGACAGACTACGACGCCCTTGGCTACGTGGACCGACTGCCGTCCATGGCCGCGGCGGCCCACCACCACGGGCGCAACCGGGAACCGCAGGGCGACACATACCTCGCCGATGTCCTGCGCGAGGCGGAATCGTTCGCCATGAACGACTACACCCTCTTGCTGGTTCAGGGGCGCGGCCTGGGCGAAGACCGCAGCCAGGCCATCGAGGCCCGGGCGGCGCGGCTCATCGGCCTGCCGGAAGACGAGCTCCACCGCGCCGAAGGACGTATCGACACCGGGCGCTTCGCGCGCGAGCTGCTCCGCGACGAACGCCGGGTTTGCGGCGTCCACGATGCCTCCGCCACGCTCGAGGATCCCTACCCGGACCGGCCGCGTCAGGAAGGCCCCGACCCCGCTTTATTCTCCATTGACCGCGTCTTCGCGGCAGCGATCAACGCGCACCTGCGCGAGACGCTGCAGGTGGAGACAGACCGCCACTACCAGTTAATTAATTTTGACGTGAACCAGGCCTGGAAACGCGAGCGCGACCGTCACGGCCTGGATGCGCGCATGGGTGCCACCGACGACCTGCGCTACGGCATGGCGCTGAACCCGTTCATGAAGGTTTCAATCATCCACGGCGTCTACGACCTGGTCACGCCCTACCTGGCATCCCAGCGTCTGACGCACCTGATGAAGCTCACACAGGCGCAACAGGAGCAAATGGCGCTGACCACCGTCCGCGGTGGCCACATGTTCTATCTGCGCGGGGACGCGCGAGCAGACTTTGCCGCCCTCGGCCGGCAGCACATTGCCGACACGGACGCCTGAGCCGGTCACCCGCGTCCCGCGGAATCAGGGCAACGGCCAAGAGCCGACAGTACAACGGTGGAAAACCGCCGGGGAACCGACCGGCGAAGGGGCTCAAGCCCCCCACGCCAACACGTTTCCGACGTACCTGCGTATCACGAGAGAAGCCGCGGACTGTTCGATTGCACCGCCTGACCCCGGTATCCACGGGCCGCTTTTTGGTCAAACTCGACGGGGTCCGAATTCCGGAAACCGCTTCGATGGCCACCGATCGGGCAAAACCCAAGGGGGTCCCTCATCGTATCGACACGCTTTGGTGTTCCACTCCAGGGCTTGATTCCGTCTCCGCAAGGTTCATCAATGCGGACACAAGGCAAGAGCGTTGTGCCTGTTTGCCCAGATCGCCATAGACGATAACCGACGAATCGCGACGCCCGTTGAGAATGGCGGCGGGTATAGACACAAGACTGTTCTGACCCACATGGCACGCATCCTGTAGGACATCGATCTCTTGGACGGCTAGCTTCTCTGAGTAGTCGAGCAGGTAGAGCAGTGTATACAGATTCCACCGCGCGCGACGTGAGCGCGGGGAAGTGCCCGCGAGGAATAGCGTAATCTGCCAGGCCGGGTATCCTGGGACTTCCCGCTCGTCGGCCATTGCCGTACCCCGCAAATACCGTCAGGCGGTAGCGGGCCACCAAGCCCTTACATTCGTCTTACGCTACCTCGACCCTTCCAATACGGTCTGTTCGCTACCGAACGTCATGCCCGCGGGGTACAGGCACAGATGCCGTGCGGTCGAAAGATCCGCTCGTTCGAACGCGTCTTGTTCCTTGACCCGCCGACTCGAGGTCTGGACACATCCGTCGGCTCAGGATGGCAGTGATCGCCCGCACCAGTTGGCTTATTCGATGGGTGGCGCGGCAGTGGATGTGCAAGCGCAAGACAGGGGCGCTCCCCGGGGAGTTCAGCGCGCTGCCGGTCTACTGGCCGGACGCACTCCGGTATTCTCACGCCGGCATCAGGTGCCGCACCCGCCACTCAAAGAGGGCCGGCACATTCCGATCGCTCGCGCGTAGCAGGCTGCCGGGGACCGAAACCGTGACCCGGTAAACGACGGGCGGGGTCGACATCGTCGTTTGTTTGAGCAAAATAATCGGCGTTTTGTGTTCAAGCTGATTTGAGTGGCTAACCAGTCCGGTGGGTGAGGCATCGTAGGCGAGTGACGTGCTGCCTCACCGGACAGTACTTCCTTAGGACCAAGCCGTCAGGGAAAGGGAATAAGAGATGGCAACAGAGGATCCGCAACTCTCCCGCAACTCCGCACTCACGCTGGTGATCATCGCCGTGGTGCAGTCCGCCTTGCTGCTGGTCCTGCACAAGGCAATGAGCAACGAATTCTGGCCGGCGACCGACCCGCGCTGGCTGTATGCCGCGTATACCGTCTTCGTCGGCACGCCCGCCTTTCTCTATCTCGGGCTGCGGCAATGGAACGATCGGGCGAATATCCTGGCCGCCGGTATCGTAGCGCTGATCCTCTTCGGGCTCGGGTGGCATTCCGGCTGGGTGGCGATCCCCTATGCCGGCGACGACGGCGCAGACGGAGAGCAGATCGCCAGCCAGCTCATGCTGGCGGCGTTGCCTCTGATCTTCATGGCCGGCTTGATGTATCGGGGTTGGCGGGAGACCGGTGACTGGCGTCGGGCACCCACCCGGTTCCTGGCACTGTCCTGGGATAACGCCCTGACACTCGGCTTTTTGCTCCTCTACCTGCTGGTGTTCTGGGCGCTACTCGCGCTCTGGGCCCCGCTGTTCGAACTCATCGGCATCGATTTCTTCGCTGAACTATTCACCACCCCCGAATTCATGTACCCGGTCGCCGGCTTGGTGGGCGGACTGGGGCTCGTGATTATCCGCCAACGCATCGGCTTGATCAGCTCCGTTCGCTATTTGTGCGAAGCCCTGATCCGGGCCCTGCTGCCACTGGGCGCGCTGATCGTATTGGGCTTTCTCCTCGCCCTGCCCTTCACGGGCCTGGATCCGCTATGGGGCACTGGATTCGGCACGCTGCTACTAATCCTCATCTCGGCGATCGTCTTGTTCGCGTTCAATGCCGATTTCGGCGGCGCACGGTCTCTGGCATACCCCGCACTGCTGAACTGGCTGGTGCGCGTGGCCGTGGCCGTGCTACCCGTCACCCTCGCCCTGGCCGGCTGGGGCTTGTGGTTGCGGGTGAATCAGTACGGCTGGACATCGCAACGTTTCTGGGCGCTGTTCCTCATAGTGGCACTGGCGGCCTTCGCTCTGGCCTATCTTGGCACCATGCTGACGGCGGCCGTGCGCCGGCGAAACCTGACCTACGGTGCGTTCGAGCACTGGAATGCCGGCATCGGTATTGCGCTGATGATCGCACTGATCATCGTCAATACGCCGCTACTGGACTACCGCAAAGTGGCCGCCGCGGATCAGGTCGAACGTCTGGAAAGCGGTGAAACGAAACCCGACGACTTCGATGCCGCCTATCTCCGGTTCCATTTGGGACACTATGGCCAACGCGCTTTGATTCAGGCGCGCGACGAGATTGTCTCGGAAGGCTCTGACCTGGAGTACCGCATCGAGCGGGTTCTTGAGTTGACCCACCTGGGCGACACGCCCGACGCCCCCGGGATACCGGAAGAGGCTCAGGGCCTGCGAGCTCAGTTCCGGATCGAAGGCGATGCAGACGCGGCCCCTACCGACCTACTCCGGGCCTTGCTGGAAGACGAGGTTACGCGTAGCCGCTGCATGGACAGACGCACTCGCTGCCGACTCGTGCCCCTGGAGATCGACGGCGACACGGGCTGGGCCGTCGCCAGCTTTTCCGAAGACAACTCGTGGATGGGTCATTCACGCCTGGCACGGCGCAGCGAGGACGGCAGCCAATGGCTTGATGTCGGGACACTGGGCAACCACCAATGCCCGGACCGGTGGCAACCGGATGACGACGAGGCAGAACGTGATCCTGTGGTCGAACAAATCACCGAGCCGGCGCCGTTCCTGCGCATCGGTCCCTGCGCCTATCCCCTGCAGCGCCGTCTGGATCCAAGGCCCATGGGCTAAATGCGAGACGGCCACCGTCTCTGCCGCAGACGCGCGCATACGGTGGCCGGGTAGCGTGAGCGACTCATCCACCTGCAGGGAGACCATCGTACGAACAGGCGTGCCGCCGTCCGGTCCGTCTGATCGACGCCGTTTCGACTTCACACAGTGAAGTGCAGCGCAAGGATCCCGCTTGCGCCTGCACTGCTCTGTGGTTGGGTCCAGCCATGCGCCGCCGCTCGCTCCAGAGAGGCCCACAGCGCCTAAGCGTCAGCTCATGAAGCCAAGATCGCTCGTCGAGAAGTTCTTCAGGCTGGGGAAGATGTAGTCCAGATCAGCGTTACTGACGCCGAACCAGCGCGCCACGGTCGCCAGGTACTGGTTGTGGCCGGTTGTGGGGATGGTAATCCCCACGCTCTCGTTAGCGTCGGTGCCAAGGTCGTCGGGGCCGGCCAGTTCCAGGCTCGGGAACGTCCCGTAGAGCCCACCGTTCACCGCGCCGCCGAAGGAAAACAGGTGCGACCCCCAGGCATGATCGCTGCCGTTGTTGGAGTTCTCGCGCACGGTGCGACCGAATTCGGACACGAGAACGGTGGTGACGTGGTCTTCCAGCCCATTGTCGTAGAGCCAGTCGTAGAACGCGCCGATCTCGGAATTCAGCCCTTCGAGGCGATCGTCGTGCTGGGCCGGCTCGCCGTTCGGGCCAACCTGGCCGTCATGACTGTCGTAACCGCCCTGGCCGATGAAAAAGATCTGGCGTGAGGCACCCAGGGTGTCGCGCACGGAGATCAGCTTGGCGGCGTCCGACAGACCCCACCAGGACCGGAAACGACTGAAATCGCCGGTGGCCTCGGCCCGGCTCAGGGCCCGGCTGACTTCCTGCTGCAAATCCAGCGCGCTATCTGTCACTTCACCGGATGCCCGCATCAGTGACACGGCATCCTGCTGCGCCTGGATCCGCTGCGCCGCCTCGTCACGGGTCTCACAGCCCGTATCCAGGTTGCAGTCGAGATCCATCGGGCTTCCCGGCACCAGAGACAGCGGAGAACTGGAATCCCCGACGGTGAACGGCCGGCTCCCCGCAAGCGAAATCACCACCGGCAGCTGGCCCTGTGCCGCGTGCCCCAGGCGGTCCGACATCCGTCCGGCGAAACCGGTCGCCGCGGGCGCCTCGGGCGTCCGGCCCTGCCAGCTCCATTGCTGGTTGATATGTGAGCGAAAGCCCTCGGGTAACAAACCCCGGTCATTCTGTAGATCCCGCTTGCGGAGCGGCTGGTTCAGCATGCCGACGTTCATGACGCCAGCGGCGTCG
>JAWOFB010000098.1:0-11272 GCA_046482445.1 Ectothiorhodospiraceae bacterium
CTAAACATCTGATTTTGGGCATTCTCCGCAGACCTGGACTCCCGCGAGGCGCGGTGCCAGAAAAAGGGCGCGGCGTTGCGCGGCAACGGCAGCCAGTGCACCTGTCGCAGCAACGCGAGACCAAGCACTCGGATCACTGGCCGGCGGGAGCGGGTCTCGTGCAACCAGCCTCTTGCGTCCCCCGCACATCAGCGCGAGGCTTGGCAGCGTTCACCGCACCGAATCATCAGGGTACCCAGGCCATGCGCATCCACTACCTTCAGCACATGCCGTTCGAGAAGCCGGCCGCTATCGCCGAGTGGGCGATCAGCCACGGCCATGAAATCACCGGCAGTCACGTCTACCGGGGCGATCCATTACCCAGCACGGACGACTTCGACTGGCTGGTGGTCATGGGCGGCCCCATGGGCGTGAGCGATATCGATGAGTACCAGTGGATGCGCCCCGAGCTGGACCTGATCGGGAAGAGCGTAGCGTGTGGCCGGCGCGTACTCGGCGTCTGCCTGGGTGCGCAATTCCTCGCTCATGCGCTGGGTGCCCGCGTGTACCCGGCACCGGAGAAGGAGATCGGATGGCTGCCAGTGGAAGGCTTGCCGGTGCAGACGCCGGGCGTGTATGCCGGCCTGCCGGCTCACTTCGTGCCGTTACATTGGCATGGGGACACCTTCGACTTACCCGGTGATGCTGTCCACCTCGCCCGGGGACCCGCTTGCGCCAACCAGGCTTTCCAGTTCGGTGATCGTGCCATCGGGCTGCAATTTCATATCGAGGCCACGCCGGACAGTGTCGCCGAGATGAGCGACCACTGCGCCGACGATATCGAGGGCGGCCGCTGGCAGATGTCGGAGTCCGCGATCCGCGACTGCAGCGAGCGTTGCGCCACCATGCGCCCGATCCTGGATGATTTGCTCGACTTTATGGCGCGGTAAGACGCGACTGAACAACCCTCACAAGTCTTCAGCTTCGCTCGAACGCCTCCGGACGCACTCACATCGCACGTGTTCTTAGGCGGGGTTATCCAGCTCGGGGTAGCGGCGGAAGATGCCATGTTCGTTGAACGCCGGGCGTCGACCAGACGCCCGATAAGCGGCAATCATCGGTGATGCTGCCACCCGGTCACGAAGCCCGCCGAGCAAAGGGTACTCGCAGAGAATCCCGCGCATGGCGTTGGGAAACGCGTATTCAAGGCCTTCGAGCACGTGAAAGACGGCCAGATCCGGATGGCTGATCCGGTCACGGACAAGGCATCGTTCGGATTCCTCGTTTCTCTCGATAACGACCTCGAAATACGCCATGAACTCCGGGAGTCGCGACTCAAGGAAAATGGCGCTCCGCCGGGCCGCTTCGGCTCGCTGATCCTCGTAGTACAAGCTCGGACCAAGGGGGTGATGGGTGTCGTGGATCTCGACGACCCAATCCGCAATTGTGAGTTGAAGCTGGTTCGCCCAGAGCCGGCCGGCCTCGTCCACAGGGGCCAGGCCGTGGTGGGCCCCGAGGAACTGCAGGATATTGGCTGTCTGACCAATAACAAGGCCCTCCGCCCGTAGTACCGGGGGTGCGAATGCCGGCGGTGACGCCTCCAGCACATCCATGACCGCGTCGCTGCCGTTCGGCTCTTCCCGTGCCACATCTCGGTAGCTGACGCCTGCCTGCTCCAGGGCCAGGCGCACGAACTCACCGCGCCCCGGGATAAAAGGCCAGTAGTACAATTCATACATGATCATTTAGCCTCGATCTGCCCGGTGCACGCCCATTGCCCGTTTTCCCCGGGTCTCCAGCAGAGCACTGGAAAAGAACCGCCCTACGCCTTTGCCCGCACGCCGCTTCCCGTCCATGCCGGTACGCGGCGTCGCCACAGTAAGCACGTGTGATTCTCGACAGCCAGGAGCCGGACGAGCGGTCAGAAAATCTCCGGCCAGTTCTCGTCCGCGGACTCGATGAACTCCGCACGATTGCCTTGCCAGCGCGCATGGATATTCTTGCTGTAGTTGAGGTAGAGCTTGCCGTCCACGATGCTCCAGGCTTCCGGGGTCGTGCTGGCCGCATTCCCCTGTGCCGCTGCCCAGGCGCACCAACCGCCGTACTCGGGCGCATACGACTCCGGGTCCGCGGCAAACTGTTCGCGATGCTCCGCACTGGCGAAATGCCACTCGGCGCCCCGCCACTCGTAGCTATGCTGTTCGGAGCCCTGGACGGCTTCCTGCATCTCGAAATACGCGACAGGATCCGTTCCACCAAGTGCCACGCCGTTCTCGGTATAGATCCGGCCTTCACCAGCGGCAAAAGCCGGCCCCACCACACTCCATGCAAGTGCTGCCAACAATCCGATGCTTTGCCTCACCACGGTTTACCTCCTCGCTATGTTCGGTGACCAAGAAAACGTGGGTGGAGCCCCAATGGCATCCCCACGCCCAACAGCCGCTACCAACGCTCACAGAAGCGCTCGGGCGGTGCCTATCCGTAGTCCTCCGTAGTCCGGGCGAGGCGATGGGGTTCAGGCCGCACCCATCGGGTGCCACCGCATCAGAATGAATCCACGGTGCGCCGTGTCGGCGGGTTAGCCGGGCGGCCGGCGCCACTCGGTACCCCCGCTTGTTCCCGGGCCCATAACCTGGCGATCATACCGTCTTACGCTGCTACCCTTTCGGACATTTCTGGGGATAACGAAGGCTCATGAACGAGAAACTTGCCCACCTGGAATGGTGCCTGGAACAACTCGAGCTTGCCGGCCCGGAAGCCCATGCCGGCCAAGTGCTCTGGGCTGAACTACCGTCCCTGCTGGCGTCGCCGGAGGTGGCCCGGGAGCTGGTACAGCGGTTAGCCGCACTCGACGAGGCGCCTGACGAGGAGCCACCAGAGGGCCAGCTGTTGGAAATCCTGCTGGATGAGGCGCGGCGCGCCGGCGAGGACGACAGACCCGAGGGGTCGAGCTTTCGCGACGCAGCAGATCACGCTTGCCAGGCTATGGCAATCGGCGCGACCACGACTAACGGCTTGATCCGCCTGGCCCGGGCCTACAACCGGGCCGGGCTGGCAGCACCGGCTGCCGCAACCACCGCGCAGGCGCAGCACCTGGATGCCGAGACGGCTGCAAGCGGCGCCTCGCCCGACGAAACCCGGGAGGCACTGGCGGCCCATCTGAACCAGGCGATCGCGGAAGCAGGCGATGATCTGTATCAGGTATACAGCCGCATCAGCGAGGCCCTGGCGGGTATACCGGACCACGGGGGCGCCGCCTTTATCCACGAGATCGCCCGTTGGAGCGATCGTCGTATCTCCTCGTTGTGCACGTACTGGGTTCTGGATCCGCGAGCTGAGCTGGCACGGGCAGCTGCCGAGGCCCTGAGCGAGATGGCGACCGCCGGCGAGCTGGATGATGGCGCCGCGGGCCGGCTCGCATGGGTCCGCAATGCCCTGCCAGAGGGTGCACTCCGCGAAGTCGTGACGACGGCCCTGGAGACCTACCGCAGTGACAACCGGACATGGCCCGGTCTGCGGACCGCCGGCGAGCCGGATGTTGCATTCATGTCAGTGCCCGATGGCGCCGGCGTCCAGCTCGTCGCCATCGGTGAACGGCGCGACGGCGATTCCCGGTGGTCCTTGATCCTGGTGAAGGCGGGCCATGGCATTCGGGACGCCTATACCCGCTCCGGTTTCAGCGGCGATGAGGAGGCGGCCTTCCTGGAGCAGCTGTTCGCGTCCAGTGACCTCTGCGAAGTGTCAATGACGGCGGTTGACACCCTACTGGCCGCAGCGGTGGCGGAGAACCAGGGCACCAACCACAACCCGCCCCCGGGACTGCTGGATGTGGCCCGTGCGACGGGTCTGCGAGAGCTGCGGCCACAACGACGGTCCTGTGCGGACTGGCTGAGCCTTCTCGACCCAGCGGGCGAACTCGATCGACTGACCGCCAATAAACGCGGGCGCCTGATCAACCAGAGCGGCGAGTGGATCGACCAGATCCTGGCACCGGATTTCTGGTTCGAGGACAACGCCTCGGTGCGCGAAATCCTGGCTGCCGGCGGCAGCAATAGCAGCCTTCAGCAGCGGCTTCGCGCCTATCTCGACGAGCGCCGCGGCTGGTGGGCGGAACTGTTTTTGCGCGGCGCGCTCGCCACCGCTGAGACCGGCCCCGACGGGCTGAGCCGCAGCATGACCGTCACCGCCAGGGCGTTGCTAGAGGGTCGGCCGATCCGGCGCATCCCGATCATGGAGCAGATCGCCGAGGCGACCCTCCAAGCGTACAGCGAAGGCGACGCGATTGAGCCGAGCGACGCGGAACGCGAGCGCGGGCTCGGCGATATCATGCTCTACCCCGACGCGTATCGGGAGACACTGCAACCGTGGTTCGACGATACCAGCAGCCACGGGGCCTGGTCGGCCGGCTATTACGGGATCCACGGTTACATGTTCGCGGTTGCCACCCATCCCGACGTGATTCGGCCGGCCGAGTGGATGGGCCAATTGTTCGGCGATCCGGACGCGGGTGGTCTGGTCTTCCAGGGCAAGGACGACGTTGACCGGTTCATGACCGCGTTGATGGGCTTGTACAACACCATCAACGGCTACGTCCTGGCCGGACAGGCAGCTTTACCGGAAGGAGCGGCTCCGGCGCCGGAAGCAGCCGCGGATATGCGGGCGGACTCTCCCATTCGCCAGTGGGCCCAAGGCTTTTGTGTCGCCGCTGAGACGTTCGGGCACCTGCTCGAGCGGACAGAGGCGGATTACGGGGCAGACAGCGATGTCGCCGCAAGCGTGGCGACGGCCATGAACATCGTCCAGATGCTCGCCTTTCCCGACGATGCCACCCACGCGCTCCGGGAGGTTGACGTCTCGGCAACCCCGGAGCAGGCGGTCAGTGCCGCGTTGCACGAACTTCCTTTGTACCTGCCGTTGCTGTCTGTCGCGGCCAGCACCTACCGGGCTCTCAACGACTACAGGACGCAAACGGACAGCGTCGCGCCTGTCGATGACGGCCTGCACGAGCGCCCGCAGCCGGCGCGCAGCCAGAAGGTCGGACGCAACGAGCCCTGCCCCTGCGGCAGCGGCAAGAAATACAAGAAGTGCTGTCGCGACGCGACCCGAGCTCGATGACGAGTCGGAACAGGCCTTCAGCTCATCCAGTTACCGCCGTCGACGTTGAGCGTCTGCGCCACCACGTACTCGGACTCATCGGAGGCCAGAAACACGGCTGGCCCGACATAGTCCTCGGGAACACCCATACGGCCGTACGGGACTTCCTCGGCCACCTCTCGCTTCTTGTCACCGATGGGTCGGTTTTCGTAGTGGGCGTAGAGCGCATCCACGCGGTCCCACATGTCCGTATCGACGACGCCCGGTGCAATGGCGTTGATGTTGATCCCGCGCTCGGCGAAGGACAGGGCCACCGACTGGGTGATGCTGATCACGGCCGCCTTGGTGGCGCAGTAAGCGGACAGTAACGGATCACCGCGCCGACCGGCCTGGCTGGACATGTTGATGATGCGGCCGCCCTTGCCGTCGGCGAGCATCCGCCGCACCACGGCCTGGAGCATGAAGTACAGTCCCTCGGTATTCACCGCGAAGAGCTTGCGGAACTGCTCACGCGTCACGTCCTCGAGCGGTCCCATATCGAAGATACCGGCATTGTTCACCAGGATATCCACGCGCCCGTATTGCTCGACCGTGCGGTCAACGACCCGGTCAATGCATTCCTGGTCGGTGACATCCAGATACATCGCCTCGGCACCGGCACCGAGCGCCTGCGCTGCGTCCCGGGCTTGATCCTCCAGTACATCCGCGATGACGACCCGCGCACCCTCGGCAGCGTAACCGCGGCTGATAGCGAATCCGATCCCACGCGCACCACCCGTGACAATCGCCGTCTTGTTTTTTAAGCGCATGATGCTTCTCCTCCGGAATTGGTTCGGCAGACGCCCGCGGACGTCTGCGGCCATCGTACGCGATATCAGCGACTGCCTCGCTGCCGCGATTGCGATTCGCCCTGCGAGCGCCGATACCACTGGAGGCGGCCTGCCTCTCTATGGGGGCGCAACCGCGACCATAACGCCTGCTAGACACGCGCCGCGCCACGTTTCTGCCTATCGGGCAGCCATGGTCTGATAGCATCAGCCATAAGAAACACAGTAAAGAGAACCCCGCATGCCCGGAGCAACCAACAGCCCGACCGACGGGCCCGCGCTTGTGCTGCAGGGAGCTGACGGCACCGAAGAGCGAGTGGCCCTGGAAGTCCAGCCCATGGTGGAAGTGCCCAGTGGCACGTCCGGCCCGTGGCTAGTACCGGTCCAGGGGCTTACGACGCAAACCCGCCGCCAGGCCCTGGCGGCTCTGGAGACCGTGTGCGAGCAAGGCGATCGCCAGGGCCAGTTGCAAACGGACACGGGCCATTGCTCCTGGCGATTGATCAACACCCGGGTGCGCGACGCCGCAGGCGCGGACTATACGCTCTGCCCCATGACGGTCTGCTGGCTGGATGCAGACGGCGAGCCCACCTTCGACTGCGACCACGCCGGACGCCCCGATGGCGACCTGATCACCGGCGGCGAGCGCATCGGCCCATACGCATTCGTGGCGGATGCGGATTCACAGCCGGTTTAGGGTGGTTGATCTCCAAGTCGCACAAAGCCAATTCCATGACCCGACAGACGGGAGCGCACCCCGCCGCGCGACCCGCACTCGTCGGGCGCGAGCGCAGGCGTGGTGATTCTCACGTCAAGGGAGCGCAACGCCGACGGCGAGCCGGACAACGGCACCGAGACCTGGCATTATTTCTGGAAAGGTGAGTAAGATCCACCACGTGATTCGCTGTCGACACAGTCCTCTATGGGGCAAGGTCGTCCAATACCGAAGCCCTGGGCGTAATCGATACCGGCCTGCTCCAGCCACTCTTCAAGCCATTGGTCCTCGACGAACTCCGCCACAGTGACCAGGCTCAGTGACCGCGCCAGCTGCTGGATGGCCAAGACAATTGCCCGGTCCGTGGCCCGGGACCGCAGCTCGCGCACGAAGCTTCCATCGATCTTGACCGCATCGACACTGAAGTTGCGGATGTAGTCGAAGCTGGCCAGACCGGTGCCGAAGTCGTCGATGGCAATGCGGAATCCCTTGTCGCGCAGCCTGCTGATCAGGGCCTCGGCGGCCGCAGGATTCTCCACGGAGTCGCTTTCCGTGATCTCGAACCAGACGTCCCGCGCAGTAACACCGTGGTGTGCGCGGCGCTCCTCGATCCACTCACCGAACCGGGGATCGCTGATCGAGGCCCCCGAGAGATTGATGGTCAACACCGCCCCGGGCTGTGTGGCCATGAAGCGGAACGCATGTTCCACGACCCAGCGGTCGATCTCCGGCATGAGGCCGTGTTGGGCGGCATCAGGCAAAAACTGACCCGGCCCCAGGAGTTCCCCGTCATCGCCAATCATGCGGATCAGCACTTCGTACCGGCCACGCTCCCCCCGGCGAGCACCAAGCGGCTCAATACGCTGGCCGAACAATCGGAAACCGTCCGCTTGGCCGAGGGCATCGCGGACCGCGCTCACTGTGGCCTGAACGGCGAGCTCTGCCTCCTGAAGACCGGAGTACCGGTCGTCGATCCGCAGCCGCGTGCCAAGCTCTCGAGCGGCGCGCTGCACGGATAACGACGCCATGGACACCGCCTCATCTGCCGCGATTTCACCGGGGCCCAACTGGATAGCGCCGACGGCCGGACGCAGCGCCAGGGAGACCGGCCCCGCCGGCACCGTTTCGCCGTCCAGGTCGCTGTATAACGTACCGAGGGCAGCAGCGCCTTGTTCGCTTGAACCGGGTAAAAGCAACGCGTATAGCCCGCGACCCAGGCGCGCGATGGAGCCCCGGCCCGCCTCAGACGACTGCAGCCGGTCGGCAAGTTCAAGCTCAAACCGATCCGTGCGTTGCAGGCCGGTCAGATCGAGCAGGCGCCGAACAGCCGGCAAATCCACTAGAGCCAGCGTCTGCTCGCGCTCACCACCCGCGGTCAGGGTCTCGCCCAGGCCACGCTCATTCAGTAAGTCCGTGAGGTAATCACGACGCGCCGCCTCGCGGGCCTGGTTCAACTGGCGCCGGATGGTCTCGCTGGAGGCCGAGACCACCTGCGCCATGATGGTAAAGGCCATCACGACCACGATGACCTCGATCAACTCGGCATTGTTTGAAGGCGCCATGGCGCCACCGACGCCACTGAGGCTCTGAAGGATAAAGACAACCCCGATGGTTAACGTTGCCAGGGACTGGAACAACGGCCGGCCAAGCCCTGCCGCTACCGCCAGCAGCGGAAAGTACAAATACACCAGCACACCGGCAAAGCTCGGCGAGCCGACGCGAACCAGCAGAAACTGGAGCAGTGCCAGGAGCACCAGACCCAGCGCCCACCATCCATGCCAACCGGACGGCCGCGCCAGCACCCCGCTCAACCCGTCACCCAGCCGGGTTGCCAGAAGCAGTGTCGCCGGCGCGATCAGGAGAATGCCGAAGGCTTCCGCCAGCCAGTAGGCACCGATGATGTCGAGCAGACGGTGTTCAGAAAAACTGGGCAGCTGGAGCGCCAGGCCGGGAACGCCGAAGGCCGTGCTCACCAAAGCGGCAACAACCGTCCCGAACAGCCAGAACGCGAGCAGCTCTCGCACCGGTCCCCGGAAGGATGACTGGCCGCGCGCCCAGTGCAGGCAGGCGGATCCGGTCGTCGCGCCGGCGAACAGGCCGACGCCCACTAGCGCCCACGCCAGAATGCCACCACTCGTAGCGACGGTGCCCCAGATTACGAGCGCCAAGATGGGTGCCGGCAGGGCGCGTATCCCGTGCGCCGTGGCAAGTCCGAGTGCCAGGCCCGCCGGCGGCCAGATCAGGGCACCGGCACCCTCCTCGACCCAGAACAGCCAGCCCAGTTCCATCCCGGCGATCATCAGAAACGCGGCGACCACGTGGGTCCACACGCCTGCAGGGCGAGGACCGACGAGCAAAAACGGTGTGGCGACTTCGGCGGCCGCGACGGCGGCGCTTTCCGGATGCGATCGTCCGATTGTACGTTGCATGCGCGGGCTCCGACGGAAGGACAGGCGGCTCAGTCGTGATGAGCAAAAACGAATCACGGCGAGCCGCCAGCGCCATCACGGGCCGGACAAGTGGCACCGCTGACGAGTGACCGCCCGAAGGCTGCCCACAATGCTCCTTTGTCGCGCCAGCGTCGATTCCGGATTTTCCAGAGGCCTATGCCGATTCACGCGTCGCGGCGTGAGTCCATGACCGTTGATCCGAGGCGCATCGAGCGCCTCAGGTTATCCGATCGGTCGGTGAAATAAGCGCCCGGCGTGACACCGAAAACCCGTTTGAACGCCGCGATGAAACTGCTGGTCGTGTCGTACCCGAGCTCCATTGCAATCGCCGTAACCGACTCGCCCTCGGCGAGCCGCTCCACAGCGCTATTCAGACGCAACTGCTGGCGCCAGAGCCCGAAGCTCATGCCCGTCTCACTGCGAAACAAGCGCGCCAGGGTTCGTTCGCTCGCGCCCGTTTCGCGCGACCATTCGGCCAGGGTTTGATTGTCACCCGGGCTTTGTTGCAGGCGCTCGCAGACTGCCCGGGCGCGCGGGTCCCGAGGCCAGGGCAAGTGCAACGGTGCGCTATCCAGGGCAGTGAGTTCATCCGCCAGGACCTGGGTTAGCCGCCATGCCGCCGTATCGCGGCCGTAGGCCCAGGGCAACTCCACGGCGCGGCGGATCAGCTCGCGCAACAACGGTGTAACGTCCAGCACCCGACAGCCGTCCTGCTCGAAACGAATGACGCCCGGCTGGACATACAACGCATAGACGCTCATGGCCTTGTTGCAGGCCAGACTGTGAGCGATGCCCGGCGGGATCCACAACGCCCGCTGTGGCGGTAGAACCCAGTCTCCCTCGCTGGTGCTCAGCAGCATGACGCCGTCGGTCGTATAGAGCAGTTGCGCCTTGTCGTGGGTGTGGCTCGGCAGATAGCGCTCGGGCGTGAACGTATCCGTCAGCCCGACCACCGGCGCCTCGGCTTGATCCGCGGCTTGGTTCATAGGGTTGGCAGAAAATACGCATTAACCGTCTTTATAGCGATATTACGCCAAGCGATGTGCTCGGCATAGTGGTCGCGAACTCAAACGACAGGGAGACGAGACGATGCTCAATCAAACTCTGCCAAAAGCGTTTCTACTGACGGCCTGCGGTGTCGGGCTCACCCTCGGGGTCCACGCGGGCGAGCTCGGTCGCTATACATCCAACGCCGACGGGTTCAACACCCATACGTATTACTACGATGACGGCGAGGAAGTGACCCTCTTCGATACGCAGTTCCTGCCGACGTTCACCCAGGCCATGGTGGACCAGATCCGCGAGGAGACGGACAGCCCCATCACCCGCGTCGTGGTAACGCACCCCAACCCGGACAAGTTCAACGGCTTGCCGCTGCTCCACGACCTGGGCGCAACGTCCATCGCCTCCGAGGCAACCGCCGAGGCCATGCCTGCAGTCCACGAGTACAAAAAACGCTACTGGGTCGAGGAGGCCGGCGCCTTCGAGCCGGGCGAATACCCGGACTTCGAATCCGTCCAAAAGACATTCACGGGAGAGCAAACCATCGAGTTGGACTCCGGCGAGACCATTACGTTGATCGAGCTGGAGCATAGCGCCATCGCCAGCAACCAGACGGTCGCCCGGATCGATGCCACCGGAGATCTGATCGTTGGTGACATGGTTCACCACAAGGCCCACGCCTGGCTCGAGGGCGGACTCGTAGACGGCGAGCCGCAGCCGGACCTGGATGCATGGCGCCAGGCCTTACGGGAGCTCGAAGCCATCGATGCCGACCGGGTTCACGGCGGTCGCGGCGAGAGCGCCTCCCTGGACGAGGCGGTCGCGGAGCAGATCCGGTATCTCAACGGCGTCGAGGCGGAGGTGCGCCGCTACATCGAGGAACACCCCGATCTGGAACAGGCGCTGGACGACCCCGAGAGGGCCCAGGATCACTACCAGGCGATTCAGGAACGGGTGGCGGCACGCTTCCCGGACTATGAGCTGCCCTACATGGTGGGCTACAGCGTCTACAGTCTGGTGCGCTCGCTGGTGGCAGTCAGGGATAGCTGACAGGGCAATCCCTCTGCTGTCACGCCTCCAGAGCGCTGGCGGCGCCCTGGAGGCGGCACGGGCCCGACTACCGGCGCCAGCAGGTCGCGCTGGCGCCGGTGCGGTCGTCACGGCGGACTCAATCCGCCGTGCGAACCAAACGGATGGGCCTTCTG